>NZ_JBPQTL010000002.1:0-187429 GCF_051386295.1 Micromonospora sp. URMC 105
GAGAACACCGGCTACTCCGGCGGCTGCCGGGTCGGCGCCGCAGCAGCAGCGCCATGGTGGCGGCCACCACGACGGAGCCGACCGTGTAGGCCAGCTCGACGCGGAGTGCGACCGACGCCGGGGTGAGCGTCACGGCGATCAGGGCGGCCACGCCGACGGCCCAGGCGAGCGCCTGGGCGCGGTGCCGGTCGAGGGCGAGCAGCGCCTGGCCGAGGACCATGGCCCACAGGTAGGCCAGGGTGGCCACGGCCAGCCAGGCGAAGTCGCCGTGGCCGAGCACGCCGGCGGCGTCGAAGAGGGTGCCGACCAGCCAGGGGCCGAGGGCGATGGCGCCGATCGCGCCGAGGACGCCGAGCGCGGTGACGATGCCGAGCGCCCGGCGCAGCAGGCTGTGGAAGCCGTGCAGGTCGCCGGTGGTGGCGGAGGTGGCAAGGCCGGGCAGCAGCGACGCCTGCAGGGAGGCGAAGACGAACAGCGGGATGCGCACCAGCACCAGCGCGGAGAGCAGCGCACCGGCGGTGGTGACGTCGGACGGGTCGAGCAGTCGTACGTTGATCACGCCGACGTTCACCACGACCTGGGAGAGCAGGCTGGAGACGGTGAGCAGGCCGAAGCCGCGCAGCAGCGCGGCCCAGGCGACCGGTACGCCGCCGCCGGCGGCGCGCAGCACCGGCGGGAGGGTGAGCAGGACCCCGGCCAGCGGGGCGATCACCAGCACCAGCCCGTACCACAGCGGTGAGGTGACCCCGGTGAGCCCGAGCACGGCGACCATGGCGATCCGCAGCCCGCCGTCGACGCCGAGCTGGGTGCCGTACCAGGGGAAGAGCTGCAGGCCGGAGAGGACGCCGCGGGTGGTGTAGGCGACGGCCATCGCGACGAGCGCGCCGATCAGCACGCTGACCATGGCGGCGTCGCCGGCGAAGAACCGGTCGGTGAGCGGCCCGCGCGCGGCGAGGATCACCACGACCATGGCGGCGAGCACCCCGGCGGCGAGGACGGCGCCGCGGGCCAGCACGGGACCGGGCGGCAGCCCCTGGCTGCGCCGGGCGGCGACGACCCGGGCGACCTCCTGCTCGACCGGCATGAACACCCCGATGCCGAGGGTGAAGACGATCGACCAGAGCACCGACAGCGAGGAGTAGTCGGCTTTGGTGAGGCTGTGCCCGGCCACCGCGAGGTGGACGTAGGAGGCCAGCCCGAGCAGGGCCAGCCCGGCACCCACGGCGAGGGTGCCGGGCGGGACGAGTTGGAGCAGGCGCCGGATCACCGGCGGATGAGCGCCAGCGTGAGCACCGCGAACGCGCGACCCAGGTAGATCATCGCCTTGGCGGGGGAGTGGCTGGGGGTGCCGGCCATCCGCTTGCGCATGGCCACCGGCACCTGCCGGATCTTGTAACCACGGCGGGCGGTGTGCACCAGCGTCTCCACGGTGTCGCCGAGGTACTCGGCCGGGTACCAGCCGGCGAACATCTCGATGACCCGCCGGTTGGCGGCGCGGAAACCGGAGGTGGTGTCGGTGAGCTTGGTCTTCGCCACCTTGGAGAGCACGGCGGAGAGCATGACCATGGCCCAGCGGCGGGGGCCGCGGACGCTGTAGTCGCCCTCGCCGGCGAACCGGGCGCCGATGACCAGATCGACGTTGTCGTCGAGCAGGTCGACCAGCTTCGGCACGTAGCGCGGGTCGTGCTGGCCGTCGGCGTCGATCTGGATGGCGACGTCGTAGTCGTTGTCGCGCGCGTAGCGGTAGCCGAGCCGCATGGCCCCGCCGACGCCGAGGTTGTACGGCAGCTTCGCGACCCGGGCGCCGGCGGCGGCGGCCACCGCGGCGGTGCGGTCGGTGGAGCCGTCGTCGACGACCAGCACGTCGACGCCGGGCAGTTCGCCGCGGACCTCGCCGACGACGTCGGCGATCGAGCCGGACTCGTTGAGCGCGGGGATGATGATCAGGACGCGCTTGCCGTTAACCATCGTGGGACACCAGTTCGTCTCGGGCTGATTCGGTGCGGGCCGCGCGGTCGGCGTCGACCTGGGCGCGGAGCAGGGCGAAGTCTTCGGCCAGGGTGCGGGTCTCTTCCTCCAGGGCGCTGACCTCCCAGCTCAGGTGCACGCACACCAGCAGCAGGAAGACGATGCCGAGGAAGAGCACGAGGCTGACGCCGGAGACCACGCCGAAGAAGCCGGCCACGTCGTCCAGCAGCCGGGGGAACAGGGACAGGGGGATGACGATCAGCAGGACGGCCAGCCAGAGCATGCCGTACTTCTCGCGGAGCTGCCGGCGGCGCAGCAGCTCGACGATGGTGACCAGCAGGAGGAGGCCGGTCAGACCGGTGACCAGGGTGAGCTTCATGCGACCTTCCACGGGGCGGGTGGAGCGGGGGAGTCGAAGGCGTCGGACAGCGTGTCACGCCAGTCCGGCAGCGGCGGGAGCCCAGCGGCCGCCCAGCGATCGTGCCCTAGCACACTGTACGCCGGTCGCGCGGCCGGACGGGGGAACCGATCGCTGGTGGTGGGTCGGACCCGTTCCGGGTCCAGCCCGGCCAGGGCGAAGGTGGCGCGGGCCAGGCCGCACCAGGTGGTCGTGCCGGAGCAGGTGCCGTGGTAGATCCCGGCCGGGGCGCGGCCGGCCAGCGCCGCGTCGGCCAGCGCCACCAACTGGGTGGCCAGCGCGTACGACCAGGTGGGCTGGCCCTGCTGGTCGTCGACCACGTCGAGCTGCTCGCGCTGCTCGGCGAGGCGGAGCATGGTGGCCACGAAGTTCGGCCCGTGCGCGCCGTAGAGCCACGCGGTACGGACGACGTAGCCGGTTTCGGGGAGAAATCGGACCACGGCCCGCTCCCCGGCCAGCTTGCTGCGGCCGTACGCGTTGACCGGGTCGGTGGGCGCGTCCTCGGCGTACGGCTGGGTGGCGTCGCCGGGGAAGACGTAGTCGGTGGAGATGTGCACCAGCCGCGCACCGGTGGCGGCGCAGGCCCGCGCGAGGTGCGCGACGGCGTCGCCGTTGACCGCGGTGGCCGCCGCCTCGTCGCGCTCCGCGCCGTCGACGTCGGTCCACGCGGCGGTGTTGAACACCACGTCGTGCCCGGCGACGGTGGCGTGGACGGCCTCGGCGTCGGTGATGTCGAGCTCGGCGCGGGTGACGGCGGTCACCTTCAGGTCGGGCCGGGTGGCCAGCACGGCCAGCAGGTCCCGGCCGAGCATGCCGCCCGCGCCGGTGACGAGCACGCGGCTCATGCGGCCTTGGTCGCCTTCAGCGGCTCCCACCAGGCCCGGTTGTCCCGGTACCACTGGACGGTCTCGGCCAGGCCGCGGTCCAGGTCGATGCTCGGGGCGTACCCCAGCTCAGCGCTGATCTTGCTGATGTCCAGCGAGTAGCGGCGGTCGTGGCCCTTGCGGTCGGCGACCGGGACGACCCGGTCCCAGTCGGCGCCGCAGGCCTCGAGCAGCCGGCCGGTGAGCTCCTTGTTGCTCAGCTCGGTGCCGCCGCCGATGTTGTAGACCTCGCCGGCGCGGCCCTTCTGCTGCACCAGGGCGATGCCCCGGCAGTGGTCGTGCACGTGCAGCCAGTCGCGGACGTTGCCGCCGTCGCCGTAGAGCGGGACGGTGCCGCCGTCGAGCAGGTTGGTCACGAACAGCGGGATGACCTTCTCCGGGAACTGGTACGGCCCGTAGTTGTTGGAGCAGCGGGTGACCACCACGTCCATGCCGTGGGTGCGGTGGTAGGCCAGGGCGAGCAGGTCCGAGCCGGCCTTGGAGGCCGAGTACGGGGAGTTCGGGGCCAGCGGCCAGGTCTCGGTCCAGGAGCCCTCGTCGATCGAGCCGTACACCTCGTCGGTGGAGACGTGCACGAAGCGGCCGACGCCCTGGCGCAGCGCGGCGTCGAGCAGGGTCTGGGTGCCCAGCACGTTCGTGGTGACGAACGGCGCGGCGCCGGCGATCGACCGGTCGACGTGCGACTCGGCGGCGAAGTGCACGATCACGTCGTGACCGGCGACGACCTCCTCGACCACGGTCGGGTCGCAGATGTCGCCCTGCACGAAGCGCAGCCGGGCGTCCTCGCGCACCGGCGCGAGGTTGTTCAGGTTGCCGGAGTAGGTCAGCTTGTCCAGCACCGTCACCGCGGCGGGCTCGACGGCGGGCACCCCGGCAGCGTCGCCGCCGGGCACGCCCAGCAGCATCCGTACGTACTCCGACCCGATGAATCCGGCTCCGCCGGTGACGAGAATCCTCACGGGTCCGGAAGTGTACGCGAATCCTTCCGGAGCCCGGGGGACGGCGACCCCGCTGTCCGGTTCGCGCCGGTGCAGGTAGTCTCCCCGGGTGCGTGGAATCCTTCTCGCTGGTGGCACCGGATCCCGGCTCTGGCCGATCACCCGGGCGGTCTCCAAGCAGCTGATGCCGATCTTCGACAAGCCGATGGTCTACTACCCGCTGTCGACGCTGGTGATGTCCGGCGTGCGGGAGATCCTGGTGATCACGACGCCGGAGGACCAGTCCCAGTTCGAGCGGCTGCTCGGTGACGGCAGCCAGTGGGGCCTGCGCCTGGAGTACGTCACCCAGGCCCGCCCGGAGGGCATCGCGCAGGCGTTCGTGCTCGGCGCGGACTTCATCGGCGACGAGTCGGTGGCGTTGATCCTGGGCGACAACATCTTCCACGGCGCCGGCCTGGGCCGGCAGCTCGCCGCGGACGGCGACCCGGTCGGCGGGCGGGTGTTCGCGTACCCGGTGGCCAACCCGGAGGCGTACGGCGTGGTCGACTTCGACGACGACGGCAAGGTGCTCTCGATCGAGGAGAAGCCGGAGAAGCCGAAGTCCCGGTACGCGGTGCCGGGGCTGTACTTCTACGACAACCGGGTGGTCGACATCGCCCGCGACCTCAAGCCCAGCGCCCGGGGCGAGCTGGAGATCACCGCGGTCAACGAGGCGTACCGGGAGGCCGGGGAGCTGTCGGTGACCGTGCTGGACCGGGGCACCGCCTGGCTGGACACCGGCACCTTCGCCTCGATGATGCAGGCCGGCGAGTTCGTCCGGGTGATCGAGGAGCGCCAGGGCATGAAGATCGGCTGCGTCGAGGAGGTGGCCTGGCGGGCCGGCCTGATCGACGACGAGCAGCTGCGCGCGCTGGCCGAGCCGCTGACCAAGAGCGGCTACGGCGACTACCTGCTCGGCCTGCTGGCGGAGAAGCACGGAGAGGTGGTTCCTCGGTGAGCGCGAGGAGTGAGCCGGTTCTGCGAGCCCCGCAGTCGCGAACGAAGGTGGCACAGTCGTGAAGATCCGGCAGTTGGGCATCGAGGGCGCCTGGGAGATCAGCCCGCAGCAGCACGGCGACCCGCGCGGGCTGTTCATGGAGTGGTACCGCTTCGACCAGCTGGCCGAGGCGGTCGGGCATCCGCTGCGGCTGGCCCAGGCGAACCTGTCGGTCTCCGCCCGCGGCGTGGTGCGCGGCATCCACTTCGCCGACGTGCCGCCCGGCCAGGCCAAGTACGTCACCTGCGTGCGCGGCGCGGTGCTGGACGTGATCGTCGACCTGCGGGTCGGCTCGCCGACGTTCGGCCGGTGGGAGGGCGTCCGCCTCGACGACGTGGACCGGCGCGCGGTCTACCTCAGCGAGGGGCTCGGGCACGGCTTCTGCGCGCTGACCGACGACGCGACGCTGAGCTACCTCTGCTCGACCACCTACAACCCGACCGGCGAGCACGCGGTGCACCCGCTCGACGCGGACCTGGCCATCGAGTGGCCGGCCGAGGCCCCGCAGCTCTCCGCCCGCGACGCCGCCGCCCCCACCCTGGCGCAGGCCCGCGAGTCCGGTCTGCTGCCGCGCTACGACGCCTGCCGGGAGTTCACGGCGAGCCTGCGGCCGGACGGAATGTCGTACTCGGACGGTATGTGATCGACCGGAGAGCACGACCTGGGCCGTGACAGTGACGAACGGGGCCTCCGGGCGGCTAATGTCACATCATGGAGCGGCGAATCTTCGGCCTCGAGACCGAGTACGGCGTCACCTGTACCTACCGCGGGCAGCGTCGGCTGTCCCCTGACGAGGTCGCCCGGTACCTCTTCCGCCGCGTCGTGTCGTGGGGCCGGTCGAGCAACGTGTTCCTGCGCAACGGAGCCCGGCTCTACCTGGACGTCGGCTCGCACCCGGAGTACGCCACCCCGGAGTGCGACTCGGTGGTGGACCTGGTGGCCCACGACCGGGCCGGCGAGCGGATCCTGGAGGGTCTGCTCGTCGACGCCGAGAAGCGGCTGCACGACGAGGGCATCGCCGGTGAGATCTACCTGTTCAAGAACAACACCGACTCGGCCGGCAACTCGTACGGCTGCCACGAGAACTACCTGGTCTCCCGGCACGGGGAGTTCGGCCGGCTGGCCGACGTGCTCATCCCGTTCCTGGTCACCCGCCAGTTGATCTGCGGCGCCGGCAAGGTGCTGCAGACCCCGCGCGGCGCGGTGTACTGCCTGTCGCAGCGGGCGGAGCACATCTGGGAGGGCGTCTCCTCGGCGACCACCCGCAGCCGTCCGATCATCAACACCCGCGACGAGCCGCACGCCGACGCCGAGCGCTACCGGCGGCTGCACGTGATCGTCGGCGACTCCAACATGAACGAGGTCACCACGCTGCTCAAGGTCGGCAGCGCCGACATCGTGCTGCGGATGATCGAGGCCGGGGTGGTGATGCGCGACCTGACGCTGGAGAACCCGATCCGCGCCATCCGGGAGGTGTCGCACGACATCACCGGCCGGCGCAAGGTGCGGCTGGCCAACGGCAAGGAGGTCAGCGCGCTGGAGATCCAGCAGGAATACCTCGCCAAGGCGACCGAGTTCGTGGAGCGCCGGGGCGGCGACCAGACCGCCAAGCGGGTGGTGGAGCTCTGGGGCCGGGTGCTCAGCGCCGTGGAGTCCGGCGACCTGGAGCCGGTGGCCCGCGAGATCGACTGGGTGACCAAGCTGCGGCTGATCGAGCGCTACCAGCGCAAGCACGACCTGCCGCTGTCGCACCCGCGGGTCGCCCAGATGGACCTCGCCTACCACGACCTGCGCCGGGGGCGGGGCCTGTACGGGCTGCTGGAGCGGCGCGGGCAGGTCGACCGGGTCGCCACCGACCCGGAGATCTTCGAGGCGAAGGAGACCCCGCCGCAGACCACCCGGGCCCGGCTGCGCGGTGAGTTCATCCGGCACGCCCAGGAGAAGCGGCGCGACTTCACCGTCGACTGGGTGCACCTGAAGCTCAACGACCAGGCGCAGCGCACCGTGCTCTGCAAGGACCCCTTCCGGGCGTACGACGAGCGGGTGGAACGCCTGATCGCCAGCATGTGAACGGATCGGCGGCCGGTGCCGGGCACCGGCCGCCGGCCCACCGGTACGCTGGCGTGGCGATGAACACCTCACCCTCCGACCGCGACCGCGGCACCGAGAAGCTGAACTGGATCGAGCGCCGCCGGGAGAAGATCCGCGCCGAGATCGAGCGCAACCGCCGGGGCGAGTACACCGTGCCGACCTGGGTGCTGGCGGTGGCGCTGGTGGCCATCGTCGGCGGCTGGCTGGCGCTGATCTTCCTGGTCGGCTGACGCCGCTCTTCCTGGTCGGCTGAGGCCGCTCGGCCGACCTCGGGCGCTCAGCCGACCAGGCGGGCCGCGTGCCGGCCGGCCGCGGCCGCCGCCAGGAAGTAGGCGTGATCGGCGTCCAGGCCCCGGCCCATGGTGGACAGCCCCACCGGCAGGGCGCGCAGCGCCGCGTCCAGGCCGTCGGTCGGCACCCGGACGAGGGTGTGCCGACCCGCGAGGGGGGCCAGCGCCATGTCCACCTCCGCCGCCAGCGCGGCGTCCAGGCCGTCCGGCACGACGAGCTCCGCCGGAGCCAGCGCCACCCGGCCGTACGCGGTGAGGCTGTGGTGCGACACGCCCCGGTGCCGGGGACGCGGGTCGGCGTCGGAGATCCGCAGCGAGCCGACCGGCCGGCCGCCGAGCACGGCCACCGCGTTGACCGCCTCGCCGACGGCGACCCCGGAGAAACCCCAGGTGGTCCCGGTGCCCAGGTTGCCCGGCCCCTGGGCGACGACGGCCACGTCGGCGCGGAGCACGTGCCGGGCGGCCAGCAGGCCGCTGTGCAGCGTGGTGGCCTCCAGGTCGCCGCCGAACGCCTGCCCGACGCTGATCGTGCCCACCAGGTGCCCGCGCAGCCCGTCGAGGGTGCGGGAGAACCAGGCCGGCAGCGCCCCGCCGTCGGTGAGCAGGTACGCCACCCGGGCATCGGGGGCGTCGGCGCGTACGCCGGCCAGGATCGCCGGTAGCGCCGAGTGCAGGTCGGCGGTGACCGCGGGCAGGCCGTCCAGGCTCTCCGCCCCGGCCAGCAGCTCGTGGTGCGGCGAGGCCTCCTCGTCCACCCCCAGCATGATCGTCTGCAGCGGGGTGTAGCGGGCCTTGACCAGGTGCCCGGCGTCGCGGGTGTCACCGGCCTGCGGCGGGTCCGGTGGCAGCCGGTCGGGCAGCGCCACGACCAGGGCGTAGCCGCCGGTGCCGAGGCCCATCAGCAGGGCGCCGGCGTTGAGCAGCACCCGGTCGCCGGGCACCGGGTCGCCGACCAGCTCCGGGTAGGCGAGGGCGCGCATGGTGGTGCCGTCGGGCAGGGCGACGTCGAGTTCCGCCGCGCCGGCCCAGCGCCGTCGTACCGTCGTGACCGTTCCCGACCGCCATCGCACCATGCCGGGCACGCTATCCGCGCCCGGCGGCGGCGCCGCGCCCGGGTCGGGGCGGGCGCAGGTGTGCCGCGCGCCGCGCCCGCGCGGGTGCACGGCGGCGGCGCGCGGGCTGCTAGCGTTCACACGTGTCGCGGAGCCGTACCGAACGCCTGGTCAACCTGGTGATCTGTCTCCTCTCCACGCGACGGTTCCTGACCGCCGCGCAGATCGCCGCGACCGTGCCCGGTTACGAGCACGATCCGGACGACGCCAAGGAGCACGAGGCGTTCCAGCGCAAGTTCGAGCGGGACAAGGCCGAGCTGCGTGAGCTGGGCGTACCGCTGGAGACCGGCACGGCGAGCGTCTTCGACGCCGAGCCCGGCTACCGGATCGCGCACCGGGAGTACGCGCTGCCCGAGATCCCCCTGGAACCGGACGAGGCCGCCGCGGTGGGCATCGCCGCGCGGCTCTGGCAGCACGCCGGGCTGGCCGCCGCCGCCTCCTCCGGGCTGGCGAAGCTGCGGGCGGCCGGTGTCGACGTGGACCCGCAGGCCACTCTCGGCCTGGAGCCCATGGTCACGGTCGACCCGGCGTTCGCGCCGCTGACCGCCGCCGCGCGGGACCGGCGCGAGGTGGGCTTCGACTACCGGGTACCCGACCGGGACGCGCCGACGCGCCGCCGGTTGCAGCCGTGGGGCGTGGTCTGCTGGCGCGGCCGGTGGTACGTGGTCGGCCACGACCTGGACCGGGACGCCACCCGCTGCTTCCGGCTGTCCCGGGTGGTGGGCGCGGTCCGGGTCACCGGCGAGCCGGGCGGCTACGAGCCGCCGGCCGGCGTCGACCTGATCAGCCACGTGGCCCGCTGGTCCGGGCCGGTCGAGCGCACCGGGCGGGCCACCGTGCTGGCCGCGCCGGGCCGGGCCGCCGGCCTGCGGCGCTGGGCCGTGCAGACGGTGCCGGGTCCCGACGGCGACCGGCTGGTCCTGCCGTACGCCGACCCGGAGTCCCTCGCCGGGCACCTCGTCGGCTACGGCCCGGACGTGCGGGTGCTGGAGCCGCCGGAGGTACGCGACGCGGTGATCCAGCGGCTCAAGGAGATCGCCGTCCGGCAGGACGACCTGGCCGTGGCCGGGGGTCCCCGGTGACCCGCCCCGCCGCCCGGGGCGGCTCCCGCACCTCCGCCGACCGGCTGGCCCGGCTGCTCAACCTGGTGCCCTACCTGCTGGCCCGTCCCGGCATCGAGATCGCCGAGGCGGCCGGTGACCTGGGCGTCACCGAGCGGCAGCTCCGCGAGGACCTGGAGCTGCTCTGGGTTTGTGGCCTGCCCGGCTACGGCCCGGGCGACCTGATCGACATGGCCTTCGACGGCGATCGGGTGACCATCACCTACGACGCCGGCATCGACCGGCCGCTGCGGCTCACCCCGGACGAGGCGCTGGCCCTGGTGGTGGCGCTGCGGATGCTCGCGGAGACGCCCGGGGTGGCCAACCGGGAGGCCGTGGAGCGGGCCCTGGCGAAGATCGAGAACGCGGCCGGCGACCTGGTCGGCGCGCCGGTGGCGGTGCGGCTGCCCGGCGACACCCGGCAGGTGGAGGCGCTGCGCTCGGCGGTCGAGGGCGGCCGGGCGCTGCGGATCACCTACTACACGGCGGCGCGGGACGAGACCACCGAGCGCACCATCGACCCGCTGCGGATGCTGATGGTCGGCGGCCGGGCGTACGTGGAGGCGTGGTGCCGCCGGGCGGAGGGGGTCCGGCTGTTCCGGGCCGACCGGATCGACGCGGTCACCGAGCTGGACGAGCCGGCCGTGGTGCCGCCGCAGGCCCGCCCGCACGACCTCAGCGACGGGGTGTTCCGTCCCTCGCCGGACCTGCCGCTGATCACCCTGCGCATCGGCCGGGGGGAGCGGTGGATCACCGAGTACTACCCGTGCGAGCGGGTGGAGGCCGGTGACGGCGACCAGTGGCTGGTCTCGCTACGGGTGACCGACCTGGGCTGGGCCCGCCGGTTCGTGCTCGGGCTGGGGCCGGAGGTCACCGTGGTCGCCCCGGCCGAGCTGGCCGAGCAGGTACGCGCGCAGGCGCTCGCCGCGCTGGAGGCGTACGGCACACCGGTGCGCGGCGCGGCGACGTCGGCCGAACCGGCGGTGGGAGCCATCACCCAGTAGGCTGACCGCCGTGGTGAAGTGGATCGTTCTCGCGGTGGTGCTGTTCGCCCTCGTCGTGCTGGCCCTGGTGGTCCGGCCGGTGCTGGCGCGGCTGCCCCGGCTGCGTCGGGCGGCGCTGGCGCTGCAGCGGCGCCAGGCCGACGCGGAGGTGCTGCGCGAGGCGGCCGAGGCGCTCTCCGAGCGGGCCGAGACGCTTCAGCAGCAGGTCGAGACCACCACGCAGCGGGTGGAACTGATCAAGGCCAAGCGGGGTAAGTGATCGACCCTGGTCGGTGAACCGCACGCGGGCTGCGCGATCGGTGCCCCTTTCGCGCACCGATGAGCGCCGGTAGGTGGTTGACGGGACACGCGAGGGTGGTCGAGACTTCACCGGCCGGACGCGTCCCCAGCGGCCCGGCGGGTGGCAACGGCTCTCGACGCACGTACGATGGGCTGCGACACACCCTTCGACACAGAGCGACTGGAGCTTCCCATGGGTGCCCTCAAGCCGTGGCACATCGCCGTACTCGTGGTCGTGCTGATCCTGCTCTTCGGCGCGAAGCGGCTCCCCGACGCGGCCCGCTCGCTGGGCCGCTCGCTGCGGATCATCAAGGCGGAGACCAAGAGCCTGCAGGACGACGACCGCGACCTGGCCGAGAAGGCCGACGCGCAGGCCGGCTACCAGCCGCTGCCGCCGCACACCGGCCAGCAGCCGTACGCGCAGCAGCAGTACGCCCCGCAGCAGGCTCCGCAGCAGCCGGTCGCCCCGCCGGTCGACCCGGTGCAGCGCGTCCGCGACAACTGACCGAAGGGCCCGACCACCGTGGCCTTCGCGCTTCGTAAGCGCGGCCCGAGCGACTTCCAACGGGCCGCCGACGGGTCGATGACGCTCATCGAGCACATTCGTGAGCTGCGCAACCGTCTCTTCCGCGCCTCGCTGGCGATCCTGGTCGGCTTCGGGTTCGGCATCTGGCTGGCGACGCCGGTCCGGGAGCTGTTGTCCAAGCCCTACTGCGACCTGCCTCAGGCGGCAGACCCCGAGACCGGGCTCTGCAAGTTCGTCCAGCTGGGTGTGGCCGACGTCTTCCTGCTGAACCTGAAGATCGGCCTGTGGGTCGGGCTGATCATCGCGGCGCCGGTCTGGCTCTACCAGCTCTGGGCGTTCATCGCGCCGGGCCTGCACCGCAACGAGCGGCGGTACGCGTACATCTTCACCGCGCTCGCGGCGCCGCTGTTCGCCGCCGGCGCGGTGCTGGCGTTCTTCGTCACCACGAAGGGCCTGGAGTTCCTGCTCAACGTGTCGGGCGACGACATCGCCACGACGCTGGAGGTGACGCGGTACATCTCGTTCGTCACCAACCTGATCCTGCTGTTCGGGGTGGCGTTCGAGTTCCCGCTGGTCGTGCTGATGCTCAACTTCGCCGGCCTGGCCAGCGCCCGGAAGCTGCTGAGCTGGTGGCGGGTGGCGGTCTTCGTGTTCTTCGCCTTCGCGGCGGTGGTCACGCCGACCCCCGACCCGTTCGGCATGACCGCCTTGGCGCTCTGCCTCTCCGCGCTCTACTTCGCCGCGGTGGGGGTGGCCTTCATCAACGACAAGCGCCGGGGCCGGGGCAAGGAGGTCTACTCCGGCCTCAGCGACGACGAGGTGTCGCCGCTGCAACTGGACACCGAGCCGGTCTCGGCCACCCCGGAGGTCGAGTTCTCCGGGCCGGTCGGGGCTCCGGAGCCGGTGGCCGCGCCCGCCCCGATCGACCGCCGCTTCGACGACATGACCTGACGGGCGTCCGCGCCCCCGGGTCTCAACGACGCCGCTCCCGCCAGCCGGGGGCGGCGTCGCCGCGTTCCCGACCGTCACGGCACGGACCCGGCTGCACCGGCCCCCGATGAATCAGAAGGTTTCTTTACTCCAAAACATCGATGGCTTACGATGCGATGGCACAGGTTCGAACAATATCCCCCAGGAACGCACGTCCCGTCACGCCCCGGAGGCTGCCATGGACCGTCGTACCTTCCTGGCCGGCACCGTCGCCGTGCCCACCGTCGCCGCCGTCACCAACCTGCTCACCGACGCCCATGCCCGGGGCGCCGCGCCCGGCCACGTCGTGAACCGCGCGCCCCTGCGACCCGACGCCTTCATCCGGCTCGCTCCGGGGGCCACCCGGGCGACCGGCTGGCTCGCCACCCAGCTCGGCTACCAGCTCAACGGCATCAACGGCCGGATGACCGAGATCTCTCACTTCCTGCGCTACGACGACACCGGCTGGATCCGCCCGCACCTCGGCGGCTGGGAGGAACTGCCGTACTGGCTGAAGGGCTTCGCCAGCCTCGGCTACGTCACGGGGGACGGCCGGGTCCGCGCCGAGACCGACCGCTGGATCAACGGCGTGCTCGCCACCCAGGCCGCCGACGGGTTCTTCGGCCCGACCGCGCTACGCACAAGTCTGAACAACGGGCCGGACTTCTGGCCGCACATGCCGATGCTGCATGCCATCCGCGCGCACGCCGAGTTCACCGGCGACACGCGCATCGTGCCGTTCCTGACCCAGTTCTTCCAGTACGTCAATTCCCGCCCCACCAGCGTGTTCAGCCAGAGCTGGGGAAGTTTCCGGTGGGCCGACACCCTCGAGGTCGTGTTCTGGACGTACAACCGCACCGGCGACGCCTTCCTGCTCGATCTGGCCCGCAAGATCCACCAGTACTCGGCGAACTACGTGAACAACCTGCCCAGCCTGCACAATGTCAACCTCGCCCAGGGGTTCCGCGAGCCCGCCGTCTACTCGCTGCTCTCCGGCGACGCCGCGCACCGGCAGGCCAGCTACAACGTCTACAACACGATCATGGGCAGCTACGGACAGTTCCCGGGTGGCGGATTCGCCGGAGACGAGATCGCCCGGCCCGGCTTCGGCGACCCGCGCCAGGGCTTCGAGACCTGCGGCATCGTCGAGTTCATGGCCAGCCACGAGATGCTGTCCCGCATCACCGGCGACCCGATCTGGGCGGACCGCACCGAGGACCTGGCGTTCAACTCACTACCCGCCGCGCTCGACCACAAGCAGACCGGCATTCACTACATCACCAGCGCGAACAGCATCGCCCAGCTCAACCGCACGGGCCGCCTGGGGCAGTTCCAGAACGGCTTCCCGATGCAGGCGTACATGCTGGGCATCGACAACTACCGGTGCTGCCCGCACAACTACGGCATGGGCTGGCCGTACTACGTGGAGGAGATGTGGGCGGCGACGCCCGACGGCGGGCTGGTGGCCACGCTGCACGGTCCGTCGCGGGTCACCGCACGAGTGGCCGACGGTACGGCGGTGACGATCACGGCGGACACGACGTACCCCTTCGGCGACACCATCACGTACACGGTCAGCACGCCAAGGCCGATCGCGTTCCCGTTGTACCTGCGGATCCCCGGCTGGTGCGCCACCGCGTCGTTGACCGTCAACGGCACTGCCGCGGCGGTGCCCGCCGGTCCGGCGTACGGCAAGGTCGAGCGGACCTGGGCCAGCGGCGACCGGGTGGTGCTCCGCCTGCCCATGCAGGCCCGGGTGCGGACCTGGACGGCGAACCACGACGCCGTCTCCGTGGACTTCGGCGCGCTGACGTTCTCGCTCGCGATCAGTGAGAACTGGTCCCGGGCCGGGGGCACCGACACCTGGCCGACGACCGAGGTACGACCGGGCTCGGCGTGGAACTACGGCCTCACGCTGTCCGGCTTCTCGGTGACCACCGGTCTCGGGTCGGCGACCGACCCGTTCACCCCGGCGACCGCGCCGATCCGGATCACCACGACCGCGCAGCGGATCCCCGCGTGGAAGGCCGACGCCGACCAGATCGTCACGCCCCTGCAGGACAGTCCGACGCCGTCCGGCGAGCCGGTCGAGACGGTCACGCTGATCCCGATGGGCGCCGCGCGGTTGCGCATCACCTCGTTCCCCCGCATCGGCGCGGGACGGCCGTGGACCGAGCCGGCGGCCGCGTTCCGTATCCAGAACCAGCACTCCGGCAAGGTGCTGGGTGTCGACCAGATGTCCGCCGAGAACAGCGCGCGGGTGGTGCAGTTCGCCGACAACGGGACCGCGGACCACCTGTGGCAGTTCGTCGACAACGGTGACGGATGGGTACGCGTCCGCAACGTCAACTCGGGCAAGGTGCTGGGCGTGGACCGGATGTCGACGGCCGACTCCGCGCAGGTGGTGCAGTTCGACGACAACGGTACGGCCGATCACCTGTGGCAGGTCGTCGACAACGGCACCGGGTACGCGCGGCTGCGCAACCGCCACTCCGGCAAGGTGCTCGCCGTGGCCGGCATGTCGACGGCCGACTCGGCGAACGTGGTGCAGTTCGCCGACAACGGCACGGCGGACCACAACTGGCGGCTGATCCCCGACGGCACGGTGCGGCTCCAGGTCACCCACACGGACAAGGTGCTCGCCATCCAGGACATGTCCTCGGCCAACGGCGCGCAGCTCACCCAGTGGCCCCCGACCGGGACGGCCGACCACCGGTGGCGCTTCGTCGACTCGGGCGGCGGCTACTTCCGCATCGTCAGCGACCTGACGGGCAAGGTGGTCGACGTCAGCGGCGTCTCCACCGCCGACGGTGCTCGGGTCACCCAGTGGGACTGGGTCGGCGGGGCGAACCAGCAGTGGCGGCTCGCCTGGGTCGGTGTCGGCGTCTTCGCGCTGCACGCCCGGCACAGCGACAAGGTCCTCGAGGTGTCCGGCCGGTCCACCGCCGACGGAGCCCCCGTCACCCAGTGGACGAACCTCAACCTCACCAACCAGCGGTGGCGCATCATCCCGGGGACCTGAGCGGACGGCCGACCGCTCAGAGCACCTGCGACAGGAAGCGGCGCAGCCGCGGGTGCTCCGGCGCCTCGAAGATCGCGGCCGGTTCGCCGGCCTCCAGGACCACACCGTGGTCCATGAAGGCGACGGTGTCGGCGACGGAGCGGGCGAAGCCCATCTCGTGGGTGACCACCACCATGGTCATGCCGCCGGCGGAGAGGTCCGCCATCACCCCCAGCACGCCCTTGACCAGCTCGGGGTCCAGCGCCGAGGTGGCCTCGTCGAAGAGCATCACCTGCGGTTGCAGCGCCAGCGCCCGGGCGATGGCCACCCGCTGCTGCTGACCGCCGGACAGGTGCGCCGGTCGGGAGTCCGCCTTGGCGGCCAGCCCGACCAGCTCCAACTGGGCGCGGGCCACCGCGACTGCCTCGTCCTCGGAGAGCTTCCTGATCCGGCGCAGCGCCAGGGTGATGTTGCGCAGCACGCTCATGTGCGGGAAGAGGTTGAACTGCTGAAAGACCATGCCGACCCGCTGGCGCAGCGCGTCCGGGTCGTCGCGCAGCACGCTGCGCCCGTCGAGCAGTACGTCGCCCCGGTCCGGCTCGATGAGCCGGTTGATGGTGCGCAGCAGGGTGGACTTGCCGGAGCCGGAGGGGCCGATCACGCAGGCGGTGCCGCCCCGCGCGACGTCCAGGTCCGCGCCGCGCAGCACCTTGTTCGCCCCGAAGGCGAGGTGGACGTCCCGGACGGTGAGGCTCACCGAGGTGGTGGTGGCGGTGCCGGTCATCGCTGGTCCTTTCCGGCGGTGGGCTGCGGAGGCAGGGCGGTCTCGCCGGCCAGGGCCAGGCCGCCGTCGTCGTCGGGGTCCACGGTCACCGACCGGCCCTGACGCAGCCGCCGGTCGATCCAGTTCACCGCGTGGGTCAGCGGCACGGTCAGCGCCAGGTAGAAGAGGCCGGCCAGCAGCAGCGCCGACTCGTTGCCGGTGGTGGCGGCGTAGTCCTGACCGATCCGGAACAGTTCCCGCTGACTGGCCACCAGGCCGAGGAAGTAGACCAGGCTGGAGTCCTTGATCAACGCGATCAGCTGGTTGACCCAGGCCGGCAGCACCCGGCGCACCCCCTGCGGGATGATCACCAGCCGCATCGCCTCGCCCCAGGAGAAGCCGAGCGCCCGCGCCCCCTCCAGCTGCGCGGCCTCGACGCTCTGGATGCCGGAGCGGAAGATCTCACCGATGTAGGCGCCGGCGATCAGCGACAGCGCCAGGATGCCCAGCGGGTAGGGGTTCGGGCCCCAGATCTCCATGCCCAGTGGGGCCAGGCCGACCCCGATGAGCAGGATCGTCGCCGCGGCCGGCAAGCCGCGGAAGATGTCCGTGTAGACCCGGGCCGGCCACCGCAACCATCGGGTACGCGAGATGCCCGCGACGGCCAGCGCCATGCCGAGCACGGAGCCGAGCAGGGCGGCGGAGATCGCCAGGATCAGCGTGTTGGGCAGCCCGACGGTCAGCATCTCGGGCAGCGCCTCGCGCATCGAGTCCCCGTCGAAGAAGGTCTCCCACAGGGTGCTCCAGGTGTCCATCAGTCTCGTCCCCGTCCGCCCCGCTCGCTCGTCATCCGTACTCAGGAAGAGGTCGACGCCGACGCCGACGGCGCCGCGACGGTGCCGCTGCCGGGCCTGAAGTCGGCCGGGATCGGCCGGCCCGGGTAGTACTGCGCCTGGAGCCGGGTCCAGGTGCCGTCGGCGATGACCTCGTCGAGGGCCTTGTTCAGCGCCTCACGCAACTTGTCGTTGCCCTTGGCGAACGCGTACGCGGTCGGCGCGGGGCTGAGCTGCTTGGCCGCCACGGTGATCTTGCCGTTGCTGTCCGCGGCCGACTTCTCGCCGATCTCGGCGGGGGCGATCCACGCGTCGGCGGTGCCCGCCTTGAGCTGGTTGAGCGCGCCGTTGTAGTCGGGCACCCGCACCGGGTCCAGACCCTTGCCGGTGGCGTAGTCGTCCTGCACGGTGCCCTGCACGACCACGACCCGCTTGCCGGTGAGCTGGTCGAAGCTGGTGATCGGGGAGCCGGCGGGCACGTCGAGGCCGAAGTAGCCGAAGTCGTAGCCGTTGCCGAAGTCGACGGTCTTCTTCCGCGCCTCGGTGATGGTGATCGAGGAGCTGCCGACGTCGAACTTGCGGTTGTTGACCTGCGAGAGCAGCGCGGAGAAGTCCGTGCCGACGAACTCCACCTTCAGCCCGACCTTGGCGGCGGCCGCGGCGAGCAGATCGTTGTCGAAGCCGGTGAACCGGCCGTCCTTCAGGTACACGTTCGGCGGCGCGTCGGTCAGCGTGCCGGCGCGCAGCACGCCCGGCTGGATCAGGCCGTACGGGTTCTCGGCGGCCTCGGACGAGTCGTCGCCGCAGGCGGTCAGCGCGGTGGCGGCGAGGACGGCGGCGGCGCCGAGCGCGGCCACCTTGGACAGAGCGGGAAGGAATCGCACAGGTGTCTCCGGTTGATCGGTCGGCGGGCACACGGGCACGCCGGGAGACGGCGTGCCGGACCGGCACACCGCTGAAGGTGGTACGAGGAAAGGGGTCGTCGACTACGCGGTCGGGCGGCGACAGCCGTCGCTGCAGACCCGCATCAGGTCGACGTGTCGCCGCTTGACCAGCATCGGGGCGGTCACCGGTACGTCCGGCAGGGCCGCGGGCGCGGCGCCGCCGACGGGCGGGGCGAGAAGATGTGCAGACATGGTTCTCCTGGTCGGTGTTGACCTGGAAACCAGGCCACGCTTGCACCGGTGCCACACCGGTGCCTGGTCCTCACCCGGAGCACCCCACCGTGGAGGAGGGTTGCCGGCCAGCGAGCCGGGGCTTGACGCTGGCGCTCATGACCTGCCCAGAAGGCTAGCAGCACCGGCGGGCCGATCGTCCAGCCGTTATGACGGCCCTCACGTCCGCCCCTTACCGGGTCGGCCGGCATCCGGCGCCGGCTGCTGCGGCTTCGCGGCGGGGAGCGCTCACCGTCACCCTCGCCGCCCCGCCCGCGTTCGGGCCTCCGGCTCCTGCCGCCGCGCTCACCGCGACTGCCCTCGGCGGCGCAGGCCACCACGGCGGAATTGGCCGCAGCGCGTCGCACCGGCCGGTGCCAGGGTGGGGGACATCGGCGCGCCCGTCGCCCATTCGCACCGCCACCCGAGCTGCCGCCACCGCCCTGCCGTCCTGACGGCCGGTGCTCCCGCTGCGGCAGGACCACCAGGTCGTCCAGGTGACGGCGGACCGCCACCGACTCGCCGAGGAGGCACTGCGATGACCGATCCGCTGCGGGACGCCGACGGGACCGACGCGCTGCGCCGGGTGTACGAGGCGGCCGGGCCGTACCTGTCGTCGTTGGCGGACCGGCCGGTGCACGACCCGGACAGCCTGGCGCTGCTCGGCCAGCTCTGGTCGCCGGCCGGCGGCGCGCTGCCCGAGCGGGGCGAGGGCGCGGTCGCCGCGCTGGACCGGTTGCTGCGGGTCGGCACTGCCGCGGCCACCCATTCGGCAGGCCCGCGGTTCTTCCACTTCATCATCGGCGGGACGACGCCGGCCGCCCTGGCCGCGGACTGGACCGCCGCCCTGCTCGACCAGAACGCCGCGTTCCGCGCCTCGTCGCGGCTGGCCAGCGAGGTCGAGACGATCGCGTTGACCTGGCTGCGGGAGCTGTTCGGGCTGCCCGCGACGTTCGGCGGCGCGCTGGTCACCAGCGCCACCTTCGCCAACGTCACCGGGCTCGCCGCCGCCACGCACTGGTGGGGTGAACGGCGCGGCGTCGACGTCGCCGCCGACGGGCTGGCCGGGCTGCCCCGGATGCCGGTGCTCTCCGGCGGCTACCTGCACCCCAGCGACCGCAAGGCGCTGCAACTGCTCGGCCACGGTCGCAACAGCGTCGAGATCCATGCCCGCGATGGCGCGGGCCGGGTGGACCTCGTCGCCCTCGACCGGCGCCTGGCTGAGCTGGCCGCCCCGGCGGTGGTCATCGCCAGCGCCGGCGAGGTGGACACCGGCGACTTCGACCCGCTGGCCGATCTCGCCGACATCGCGGAACGGCACGGCGCCTGGCTGCACGTCGACGGCGCGTTCGGGATCTTCGCCGCGCTCTCCCCGCGTACCGCCGGGCTGGTCGCCGGGATCGAGCGGGCCGACTCGATCGCCGGCGACGGGCACAAGTGGCTCAACGTGCCGTACGAGAACGGCTTCGCCTTCCTCAAGGATCCGTCCCGGCTGCCCGCCGCGTTCGGCATGCCCGGGGCGGCGTACCTGCCGGCGGAGGGCAGCGCCCTGCCGACACCGGGCGAGGGGGCGGACTACGCCCTGCTCGGGCCGGACTCCTCGCGCCGGGCCCGGTCCCTGCCGATCTGGGCGACGCTGGCCGCGTACGGGCGTGACGGCTACCGGACCATGGTGGAGCGCCACCTCGACCTGGCCCAGCGCCTGGCCCGCCGGGTCGACGAGACGCCCGAGCTGGAACGCCTCGCCGAGGTGTCGCTCTGCATCGTCTGCTTCCGGGCCCGCCCGGCGGGCGTACCCGAGGAGGCGCTCGACGAGGTCAACCGACGGCTCGGCGCGGCCCTGCTCGCCGACGGCCGGGTGTACGCCGGCACCACCATCCATGACGGACGGGTGGCGCTGCGCCCGGCGATCGTCAACTGGCGCACCACCGAGGCCGACGTCGACCTGCTGGTCGACGTGGTCCGCGAACTCACCGCGAAGGTGGTTGCCGAACTGGGCTGAGAAGGGTGCATCCACCGGCCGGGGTCGGGGCGAAGCAATGGTCGTGACGACAAGTCACGGATCTGGCCGCACCGATGAAGGGTTCGCCGATGAAGATCGCACGACTCGCCGCCCGCCTGGCCGTGGGCACCATGGCCACCGTGCTGGCCACCGCCGCCGTCGCGGTGCCTGCCGCCCAGGCCGCCACCAAGCAGCCGGGCACCCGCAGCCTGGCCGAGGTGCTCACCAAGGACACCAGCGGCTTCGACCACAACCCGCGGGACTTCGACGTGCTCACCGCGGCCGTGCTCGCCGTGCTGGAGGCCAAGCCGAACTCGCCGGTGAAGGTGCTCGCCGACGGCACGGTGGCGCTGACCGCGTTCGTCCCCACCGACGCCGCGTTCCGGGAGCTGGTCCGGGACATCACCCACGCCCACCGGCTGCCCAGTGAGAAGGCGGCGTTCACGGCCGTCGCCGGGCTCGGCATCGACACCGTCGAGAACGTGCTGCTCTACCACGTGGTGCCGGGCGCGACCATCGACCGGCGCGCGGCGCTCAAGGCCGACGGCGCGGAGCTGACCACCGCGCTGGGCGCCACCGTCGAGGTGGACGTGCTGCGCTGGTGGCACTTCCGCCAGGTGCGGCTGATCGACGCCGACACCAGTGATCGCGACGCGCGGGTCGTCGCGTACGACATCAACAAGGGCAACCGGCAGATCGCGCACGCCGTCGACCGGGTGCTGCGCCCGATCGACCTGCCCTGACCCGGCACTGACGCCACGGCGCCCGGCTCCTGCCGGGCGCCGTGCGCGTGGCGGGTCAGAACATGCCGCCGCCGGCTCCGATCGTCTGGCCGGTGATCCAACCGCCCTGCTCGGAGACCAGGAAGCGGACGATGTCGGCGATGTCCTCCGGCTGACCGACCCGGCCGAGCGGCGTCTTCGCGACCTCAGCGTCGATGACGGCCTGCCCTGCCTTGATCAGCGCCGGGGTCATGACCGCGCCGGGCAGCACACTGTTGACAGTGATGCCGCGGGCGCCCACCTCGTTGGCCAGCACCCGCACCAGGTGGTCGACGGCGGCCTTGCTCGCCGCGTAGACGCCGGTTCCGGGGCGCGGCATCAGGGTCAGCCCGGCCGAGATCGCGACAATCCGTCCGCCGTCGGGAAGCCGGATCGCGGCCTCGCGCAGCGCGATGAACCCCGACCGCACGTTCGTGGCGAACATGGCGTCGAACTGCTCGTCGGACGTGTCGACGATCGTGCTGTGGGTCGTGTTGGAGGCGTTGAGCACCACGATGTCGAGGTGGCCGAACTCCTTTTCGGCGACGTCGAAGAGCCCGCGTAGCTGCGCGGCGTCGGCGATGTCGGCCGGCGCGGCGACCGCGACGCCGCCGGCCGTCTGGATGCCGCGTACGACGTCCTCGGCGTCCTGCCGAGACGACGGGTAGTAGTTAACGACCACGCTGGCCCCGTCGCCGGCGAGGCGTTCGGCGATCGCCCTGCCGATACCCTGCGATGCTCCCGTCACCAGCGCGACCTTGCCTTGCAGTGTCATCTGAACGACCTTCCTTCGTGCAAGAGCGATCTGTTCGGGGTACCTTCTGACAGTTGTCAGAATAGCCGCCGTCTGACAAGCGTCAAGCAGGCGTGACGCGCCGCACGTCGGGGTCCCGGGACCCGCATCAAACGGATGAAAGGAGTCAAATGACGCCGCGACGGAAGAACGGTCCCGTGCAGCTCGACGAGCGCGAGATCCTCCACCGGGGACTCGACACCTTCGCCGAACTCGGCTACGACGCGACCACCGTGCGGGAGTTGGCGCGCCGGCTCGGCGTCAGCCACAACTTCATCAATGACCGGTACGGGTCGAAGGCGAGCTTCTGGCGCGCCGTGGTGGACTTCGCACTCGCCGACGTTCAAGCCGAGCGCGACGCGCTGCTGTCCCAGTACCACGACGACGACGAACGGCTGAGGAAGGCGGTCGGCCACCTCTACCGCATGGCGGCGAACGAGTCGCAGCTCAGCCGGCTGATCGCCGACGAGTCCACACGCGACTCCGACCGACTGGACTACCTGCACCAGCGGTTCATCCGGCCCTTCTGGGACAGCATCACACCGACGGTCACCGCTCTCATCGACGTGGGGCGCATCCCGCGCGTGGCCCCGCACATCCTCTATTTCGCGATCGTCGGCCCGGCGCTGGCCCTGACCCAGAACCCGATCGCCGACCGGCTCGACCCCGCCGCCGCACCGACCGGGTCGCGCGACCGGGATTACACAGCCGACGCGCTGTCGGCCGTGGTCCTGCACGGACTGCTACCACCGGCCCCGGGGACATGATCCGGTGGACCCAGGGCCGCCGTACGAGGCGCCCATCTCCCTGTCACCGCTCGCCCGGGTACGTCAGCGGGCGGGACAGAGGCGGCGGACGCCGGTGCCGAACCCGTACCTCACACGGTCGATACAGCCAGGCCTGGGACGGTCCGTCATGGTGGGTCGCACTTGGCCGGTGAAGAATCACCGTCCTGCCCGTAGCGTGCGGCCGAGTTAGAGGGTAGAAACATGTAAACCCTTTATTCACGGCGTGATACAAGTCGACGGAGCCAGAGAGCGCTCTCACAGAGACGTCGGATGACGCTCCCTGTCCTCGTCGAACCCACCTCCCACCCCGCCTCGCTGCGCCGGAACGGGTTCCGGCCGGCGGAGAGGACGACCTACATGACGACGCAGTCTCCTGGTGTGCGGCGGCGATTGGGCCGGGCACTCGCCTTCGGTCTCGTGCTGATCGTGGCCGCCACCGCGACGAACACGGCGGCAGCCGCGGGTCCGCCGCGGTACGGCACGCCGGACTTCGGGCCCAACGTGAAGATCTTCGACCCGAGCATGCCGATCGACGAGATCCAGGCCACGCTGGACGCGACGCACGCCCGGCAGGTCGGCAACGAGATGGGCACCGAGCGGTACGCCTACCTTTTCAAGCCGGGCAGTTACGGCACCGCCGAGCGGCCGCTACAGGTCAAGGTCGGCTACTACACCGAGATCTCCGGTCTCGGGGCGGCACCCACCGAAGTGGACATCAACGGCAAGGTCGAGGCCTACAACCGCTGCCTCGAGGGCGGTGGCACCAGCAACTGCCTCGCGCTGGTCAACTTCTGGCGCACCCTGTCCAACCTGTCGATCGACATCGACGCCACCGGCCAGGACGGGTGCCGGTCCTCGGCGAACTTCTGGGCGGTGTCCCAGGCGGTGTCGATGCGCCGCCTCGACATCAGCGGAGGCACGCTGTCGCTGATGGACTACTGCACCGCCGGCCCCCAGTACGCGAGCGGCGGCTTCATCGCCGACTCGCGGCTGCCCGCCACCGTCAACGGCTCGCAGCAGCAGTGGCTGACCCGCAACAGTGAGGTCGCCAGCTGGTCCAACGCCGTGTGGAACCAGGTCTTCGCCGGCGTCGTGGGCGCCCCGGACGACGCCGGGTTCCCGAACCCGCCGTACACCACGCTCGACACCACCCCGCTCAGCCGGGAGAAGCCCTACCTGTACGTCGACGCGAAGAACCGGTACAACGTCCGCGTGCCCGCCGTGCAGCGCGACAGCCGCGGCGTCTCCTGGGCCGCCGGCATGACGCCGGGCCGGACCATCCCGATCCACGACTTCTTCATCGCCAAGCCGTCCGATCCGGTGCACGTCATCAACAGCCAGCTCGCGCGCGGCAAGCACCTGCTGCTCACGCCCGGCGTGTACGACATCGCCCGCAGCATCGAGGTCAGGCGCCCCGACACGGTGGTCCTCGGCCTGGGCCACGCCACCCTCACCGCCGTGAACGGCGCCGTCCCGCTGGACGTCGCGGGCGTCCCCGGTGTGGTCGTGGCCGGCGTCACGATCGACGCCGGCCTCACGGAGTCGCCGGTCCTGCTGCGGGTGGGCCGCAAGCACGGCCACAACGTCGGCACCCCGCACAACCCGACGACGCTCTCCGACGTGTACTTCCGCGTCGGCGGGCCGCACATCGGCCGGGCGAACATCGCGCTGGAGGTGAACAGCGACCACGTCCTGATCGACCACACCTGGGTCTGGCGCGGTGACCACGGCGTCGAGGGCTTCACCGAGGGCGTCAACGGTGACACCGAGCGCTGGCGGACCAACATCGGTCGCTACGGTGCCGTCATCAACGGCGACCACGTGACGGCGACCGGGCTGTTCGTCGAGCACTTCCAGCGGTACAACACGGTCTGGAACGGCGAGCACGGCACGACGGTGCTGTACCAGAACGAGCTGCCGTACGACCCGCCGACGCAGGCCGACTGGATGAACGGCGACGTCGAGGGGTGGGCCGGCTACAAGGTCGGCGACCGGGTGAAGCACCACACCCTGCACGGCGGCGGCGTGTACGTCTTCAACCAGAACAACCCGTCGATCCACACCGAGAACGGCTTCGAGGTCCCGGTGACGCCGGGCGTCCGGCTGCATCACATCATGACCGTCAACCTCAGCGCCGGCACGATCGACCACGTGGTCAACGGGGTGGGCGAGCCGGCCGACACGACCCGGATCGGCGCCCCGGTGTACCTCACGGAGTACCCGACCTCGTAACGGCGCCGACGCCCGCCGGGGGCATCAGGGAGACGGCCGCAGGGAGGATCCTGCGGCCGTCTCCGGGTCGTTTCACCAGTGCCACCGACCGGCACCTGGCGACAGTCGCGGGACTTCGCCGCGCCCCAGGTCGCGCCGCCCAGGACGACGGCGGCGCAGGCGGCAGTTTGGCCGCGCACGAGCAGTTCGCCGGCCGTGGCATCCCACGCGGCGCCCGCAGTTCCAGTCCTCCACAAAGCTTGGTTGGCGCTGTGCCTTCGTAGACCAGGCTTGAGGCCACCTCGGCAGCCTGGACCGGACCGGCGGCCCTGGTACCCGCGGACGTGCCGCCCGTACCTGTCGAGCGTCTCAGGGCGGCGCCCGGCGTGCACGCCGCGCAGCTGCCACCTCGGCTCCGCCGTGATCCGCCGTCCGCAGCGAGGGTGCTCGCCGGCCTGCCGGCGACCTCCGCATGGCTCATCCAGGGCGGCCGCCTGCTCACCGCTGCGCGTATTGCATCGATGTTGGCCGTTGACGCATCGGTCATATATCTGAAACATTGGATGCCCGTCGCGCAAGAACTGGGCAAGCTCACGAAAACTCGCACGCGTCGGGTGTAAGGAAGCGTTCTTATCCGGCCGGCGGTGCTGACCGGCCCTGTGACGCTCCCGTTGCCGCAACCCGGAGGACAGAACACGATGAGACGCAAGCTGCTCAGTGGCCTGCTCGCGGCGGGCGTGGTCGCCGCCGCGCTGGTCGCCACCCCACCCGCCCCGGCACTGGCCGCCGGTGGCCCCAACCTCGCCCTCGGCAAGAGCGCCTCGGCCAGCTCGACGCTGGGCGCCTACCCTGCCTCCCACGTCAACGACGGCAACCAGGCGACCTACTGGGAAAGCGCCTCCAACGCCTTCCCGCAGTCGGTGCAGATCGACCTCGGCAGCAGCGTCAGTGTCGACCAGGTGAAGCTGAAGCTCCCCCCGGCCACGGCCTGGGCGACCCGCACGCAGACGCTGTCCGTGCAGGGCAGCACCGATGGGAACAGCTACAGCACCCTGTCCGGGTCCGCAGGTCGCGTCTTCGACCCGGCCGCGGCCAACACCGTCACCATCGACTTCGCCGCCGCGTCCGTGCGGTACGTGCGGGTCCACGTCACCGGCAACACCGGATGGCCGGCCGCGCAGCTGTCCGAGTTCGAGATCTACGGCGCGGGCGGCACTCAGGACCCGGGCGGGCCCACCCAGGGCACGAACCTGGCCGGTGGCAAGGCCATCGAGGCGTCCTCGGCGGTGTTCGACTTCGTCGCGACCCGCGCCAACGACGGCAACACCGGCACCTACTGGGAGTCCACCGGCCAGGACGCGAACCTGACGGTGAAGCTGGGCGCGAACGCCGACCTCACCTCGGTCGTGGTCAAGCTGAACCCCGACCCGGTCTGGGCCACCCGGACGCAGAGCATCGAGGTCCTCGGCCGCGCGCAGGGGGCCACGACGTTCACCTCGCTGAAGGCCCGCGCGAGCTACACCTTCAACCCGGCCACGAACCAGAACTCGGTGACCATCCCGATCAGCGCACGAGCGGCGGACGTACGGCTGCAGTTCTTCTCGAACACCGGCGCGCCCGGCGCGCAGGCGGCCGAGTTCCAGACGATCGGCGCTTTCGCACCCGCCCCGGACCTGGTGGTCAGCGGCGCCACCTGGGCGCCGGCCGCGCCCAGCGAGGCCAACGACGTGACCCTGTCCGCCACGGTGCGCAACGCCGGCGCGACGAACGCCCCGGCGTCGACGGTGGACTTCAAGCTCGGCGGCACGGTCGTCGGCAGCGCCCCGGTGCCGGCTCTCGCGGCTGGTGCCTCGGCCACCGTCACCTACAACGCCGGCCGGCGGGCGCAGGGCAGCTACCAACTGACGGCAGTGGTGGATCCGGCCGACACGGTGGCCGAGGCGAACAACGCGAACAACAGCTTCACCGCGTCCACGCCGCTGGTGGTCAGCCAGGCACCCGGCCCGGACCTGCAGGTCACCGGCATCTCCTCGAACCCGGCCAACCCGGCGGTGGGTGCGGCGGTCACCTTCACCGTGACGGTCGGCAACCGCGGCACCAGCGCTGCGGCGGCGAGCGTCACCCGGCTCGCGGTGGGCGCCGGCACGCTGAACGCGAACACCCCGACCATCGCCGCCGGCGCGTCGGCGAACGTCACGCTCGGCACCTGGACGGCCACCAGCGGAGGGGCCACGGCGACGGCGACGGCCGACGCCACGAACACCGTCGTGGAGACCAACGAGAACAACAACACGTACGGTCAGTCCTTCGTGGTCGGTCGCGGTGCCGCGACACCATGGGTGTCGTACGAGGCGGAGAGCGCCCGCTACCAGGGCACGCTGCTGGAGACCGACCAGCTGCGCACCTTCGGCCACACCAACTTCGCGACCGAGTCCTCGGGGCGCAGATCGGTGCGCCTGAACAGCGTCGGTCAGTACGTCGAGTTCACCTCGACCAACGCGGCCAACGGCATCACGGTCCGCAACTCGATCCCGGACTCGGCGAGCGGCGGCGGCCAGGAGGCGAGTATCAGCCTCTACATCAACGACGTCTTCAGCCGGAAGATCACCCTGTCGTCGCGCAACAGCTGGCTGTACGGCACGACCGACGACACCGAGGGCCTGTCCAACGTCCCGTCGGCGAACGCGCGGCGGCTGTTCGACGAGTCGCACGCGCTGCTGAGCCAGTCCTACCCGGCCGGCACCCGCTTCAAGCTGCAGCGGGACGCCAGCGACTCGGCGTCCTTCTACATCATCGACTTCGTCGACCTGGAGCAGGTGGCGGCGCCGCTGAGCCAGCCCGCCGGCTGCACCTCGATCACCTCGTACGGCGCCGTGCCCAACGACGGCGGGGACGACACCGCCGCGATCCAGCGGGCGGTCACCGACAACCAGAACGGCGTCATCACCTGCGTGTGGATCCCGGCGGGGCAGTGGCGGCAGGAACAGAAGATCCTCTCGCCGGACCCGGCTCGCGGCCAGTGGAACCAGAAGGGCATCCGTAACGTCACCATCCGCGGCGCGGGCATGTGGCACGCACAGCTCTACACCAACACCGAGCCGCAGAACGTGGTCGGCAACATCAACCACCCGCACGAGGGCAACGTCGGCTTCGACATCGACGACAACACCAGAATCTCCGACATCGCCATCTTCGGCATGACGACCAACCGGGCCAACCGCGGGCACGCCCTCAACGGCCGGTTCGGCAAGAACACCAAGATCAGCAATGTCTGGATCGAGCACACCAATGTCGGCGCCTGGGTCGGTCGCGACTACTCCGACACCCCCGCCTACTGGAATCCGGGCGACGGCGTCGAGTTCTCCGGCATGCGTATCCGGGACACCTACGCGGACGGCATCAACTTCTCCAACGGCACCCGCAACTCGCGTGTCTTCAACTCCTCCTTCCGCACCACCGGCGACGATTCCCTGGCGGTCTGGGCCAACCCGTACGTCAAGGACCCGTCGGTGGACATCGGCCACGACAACCACTTCACCAACAACACCGTCCAGCTCCCGTGGCGGGCCAACGGCATCGCGATCTACGGCGGGTACGGCAACTCGATCGAGAACAACCTGGTGTACGACACCATGAACTACCCCGGCATCATGCTGGCCACCGACCACAGCCCGCTGCCGTTCTCCGGGACCACCCTGATCGCGAACAACGGCCTCTACCGCACCGGCGGCGCGTTCTGGAACGAGGATCAGGAATTCGGAGCGATCACGCTCTTCCCGTCGACCAGTGACATCGTCGGCGTCACCATCCGGGACACCGACATCCACGACTCGACGTACGACGGGATCCAGTTCAAGACGGGCGGTGGAAACATGCCGAACGTCGCGATCACCAACGTCCGCATCGACAAGAGCAACAACGGAGCCGGCATCCTGGCGATGGGTGGCGCCCGCGGCAACGCCAACCTGACCAACGTCACCATCACCAACTCCGCCGACGGCGACATCGTCGTCCAGCCCGGATCCTCATTCGTGATCAACCGCAACTGACGCGGCGAGGGCAACTGTGGAGGCCCGGGTCGAATCGTCGTCACTCATTCGTGATACCGATTCGGCCCGGGCCTTCTCTGTCGGATCACTTCCTGACCACCACGACCGCCGCCTGACGAGGAGCCTGACGTGACCGACCCGCATCTCGACCTGAACTTCGCCACGTCGGCTCTGGTCACCATCGATGTGCAGCGGGACTTCCTGTCCGAGCGCCGTACGGTGTGCCCGGCACGACGGAGGTCCTGCCCGCCGTGATCGACACGATCGAGGCGTTCCGCGCCGCCGGCCGACCCGTCGTGCATGTCGTCCGGTTCTACCAGCCCGGCGGATCCGACGCCGAACGGGTCCGCCGTGCCCTGCTGGCCGGTGGTGTCGAACTGGTGGCCCCGCACAGCCCGGGCAGCCGGCTCGCCGACGGCCTGCTTCCGCCGGGCGCCCCGGAGCTCGACCCGGAACTGCTCCGCGGCGGCGGCGTGCAGCAGGTGGGCGAGCGCGACCACATCATCTACAAGCCGCGCTGGGGCGCCTTCCACCGCACACCGCTGGAGCGGCTGCTGGGGGAGTGGGGAGTCGACTCGTTGGTGGTCGTCGGATGCAACCTGCCGAACTGCCCGCGGGCGACGCTGATCGAGGCGAGCGAGCGGGACTTCCGGGTGGCCGTGGTGCCCGAGGCGATGTCGCAGGTCAGCGCTCAGGGGCTCGAGGAGGTCCGACAGATCGGGGTTCGGTTGCTCGATCTGCCCACGGTCCGGCGGGCACTGGCCGCCGCAGCGCCCCGGCTCGGGGCTGAGCCGCGCCCGGGCGACGTGCGGCGGGCTGGGGTGATGCGCCGGCGTGGTGTTCGGGCCCGTACAGGTGCGCGCTACGCGCCTCGCCGCCGCCGTAGCTCCCCGGACGATCCCGGCCGCGGAGCGAGCTCTAGTCTGAGACGCTGATCACCAGCTTGCCGCGCGCCCTCGGTGTGGCTGAACGACCCTCGAGCATGAGATGAGCGTCCGGCACCTGAGCGAGGGGGAGGACCGCTCCCACCACCGGTCGAAGCAGCCCTCGTTCGGCCAGCCGCGCAAGCTTCTCCATCCGTTCCGCGGACGGCCTCGTGAAGAGGAAGTGATAGGAGGCGTTCACTCCCCACGCGGCGAGGAGGTTCTGCGGCTGGGCGGTGTCGACGATGGTGACCACGCGGCCGTCGGGTGCGAGCAGGTGCGGACTTCTCGTCAGCGTCTCTCCGCCCACCGTGTCCAGCACTACGTCGACACCCCGGCCACCGGTGGCCTGCAGGACGGCCTTCTCTACATCATCGGCTGCGAAATCGATCGTGTGGTGCGCCCCGAGTTCCCGGACCAGGGCGGCGTCGCGTCCCCGGCATGTGGTCAACACCTCCGCCCCCATCGCAGCGGCGAGCTGGATCGCCACCGTGCCGACTCCCCCGGCGCCCCCGTGCACGAGTACGCGTTCGGCGACGCGGAGCTGCGCTCGATCGACGAATGCCTCCCAGACCGTCCCAGCCACCAGGGGAAGGCTCGCAGCCTGGATGTGACTGAGCGATCTCGGTTTCCGTGCCACGATCGACTCTTCGACAACGTGATACTCGGCGTAGGCGCCGGGTCCCTGGAAGAAGCGGGAGAGGTACCAGACCTCGTCTCCCGGCTTGAAGCGGGTCACTCCGGCGCCCACTTCCTCGACGACGCCGGAGACGTCATGGCCCAGGACGAGCGGCGGTCGGGTGTCCTCGCGATAGTCGCCACGCCGGATCTGCAGGTCCAGCGGGTTGACCGAGGTGGCATGGACCCGCACCAGCAGCTCGCCGTGACCCGGAGCGGGTGTGGGGATGTCGTCCTGGACGAAGACCTTCTCGGCGGGGCCGAAATCGGTCATGATCATGGCGCGCAAGAGGAAGCTCCTTCTTCTGGATTTCGCGAACTTCCGAAATGCTACCTCCTGGTCAGAGCTTTGCCATCACCCAGCCGGCGAAGGCCTTGATCGCATCCTCTTCACGCTGGTAGTAGGTCCACTGGCCGACGCGGGTCGCCCGGACGAGTCCCGCCCGGTGCAGCACGGACAGGTGCGCCGACATCGTGGAGGGTGCCAGCCCGGCCTTGCGCTGGATGTCGCTGACACACACGCCGACCCCCCTGGCGGCGTCGGCGTCAGGGGGAGGGAAGTTCTGGACCGGGTCCTTCAACCACTGCAGGACTTGCAACCTGACCGGGTTCGAGAGAGCTCTTGAAACGGCCAAGGGATCGGGGTTCACGCCAATACAGTAATCACCACCCACATGCGCAAGCAGCGGCTCCGCCGACCCCCGGAAGCCTGTACCCGCTCCTCCCGCCAGGTCCACTCCTCGCCCGCGGCGCACGGTGGTGGGTTGACCACGAAGCTGCACCTGGGTTGCGAGCAAGGTCGAAGCCCCTGGCGATCGTGTTGACCGTGGCGTGAACGGACGCCCACATCCTGTGACCGGAGCCATACGGGAACTCTTGCTTGGCCAGGTAGAGAGGGGTACCTTTTGCTTCGCGTAGCAAGGATATTCATGTTCCGTCGTGGCCCAGGCTCCGGCGGTCGTGCAACTGGCATCTCCGTACGGCCGGGCCCATGGCCTCGTCACCGTTCCGCACATCCGGATGCCTACCGCGCTCATGTCGTTCAGGAGTCGGAAATGATTTTTGGGCCAGCTCACCGCAGCCACCGCGACGAGCAGCGATGCCGTGCGGCCCGGCGACGGATCCGGGAGACGCTCGCGGTTCGCCGGGCCGCCGCAGCGGCCGGGCAGCGCAGCGTCGAACTGCCCGACGAGGCGAAGCTGGCCGCCTGACGGGGCGCGACCGGTCGGCGCGCGCCACGGGCGGCACCGTCCAGGTCGAGGAGCGCAGTGCACTGGACGGCCTTCCGCTGCACCCGGCCGGCACGGGAGCGCGCCCGCCGCTGCAGCGGGTGGGAACGCCCCTGCCCTGAAGCGGCTCCGTGACGCGCGGCGTTCGCGGTGCTCTCCAAGGCAGGGACGGCTGGACGCTCCCCGGGAGGAGATCAGGCCGGGAAGGTCCAACGCTGGTTCGCCGCGCCCACGCAGTCCCAGATCTGGATCTGGGTGCCGTCGGTGGTGCCGTTGCCCGCCACGTCGAGGCACTTGCCCGACTGCGGGTTGAGCAGCGAGCCGTTCGGCTGGACGGACCAGACCTGCGCGCCGGTGCCGTTGCAGGTCCACAGCTGCACGACCGTGCCGTTGGTGGTGCCACCTGAGCGCACGTCCAGGCATTTGCCCAGGCCGCTGACCGTTCCGCCGTTGATCGTCCACCGTTGCGCGCCGGTACCGTTGCACGTCCAGATCTGGACCTTGGTGCCGTCAGCCGTGCCGCTCGAGCTGATGTCCAGGCACTTGTTCGTCGCGGCGCTGACCACAGGTCCGGTCCGGCCTGCTCCGGCACCGGGGATCGACACGCTGAACCGCTGTTGCGCCTTCTCGAAGCCGGCGAAACCGAATCCGGAACCGGCGACCCGGGTCGTCGTGCCGCGGGCGGTCACCGTTCCGTCGCCCCGGTCGAGGTAGACCGGACCACCGCTGTCGCCCGGCCGGGCGGCGGTCTGCCCATCGAGCTGCCGGGCCTCCCACAGCCGCTGGGAGTCGGTGTACTCGAATTGCACCTCGAGGTTGCAGATGGGCCTGCCGACGGCGTTGGCGCTGGTGTTGCCGGACTGGCACAGCCGCTCGCCGATGAACGGAGCGCCGCCGCCGGTGACCGTCCGCTGCTGGGTGCTGTCGGCGCCGCCGACGTAGATCCGGTTGCTGACCGCGTTGGTCGGGATGACCTGTACGTCGAAGTTGTTGTCGTCGGCGCCGACGTTGCCGATGAACTCGCCCGCGCCGTCGGTCATCCGGTGACCCGTCTCGCCGCAGTGCCCGGCGGTGAGGACGGCCGGACCGCCCGGGGTGTTGACGCCGAAACCGGAGGTGCAGCCGGCCCCGATGGACCTGTTGATGATCTCGGCTCCGCCCGACCACGGTGAGCTGTCGTTCTCCCGGGACACGGGCCGCAGTCGTTCCTCGACGCGCAGGATTGCGGGTACGCCGACCGTGGGCAGCGCGCTCCCGGCGGTCCTCGCGCCGGTAGCGTCACTCTTCACGACGAGGCCGGAGCCGTCGGGCTGGGCCTTGATGCCGTGGAACCAGTTCTGGGTGCGCAGCCGCGCCTCCAGCTGCGCGGACGCGGCCAGCAGTTCCGACTTCGAGAACCGCGCGTTCGCCACCCGGACCGGGGCGATCCTGTTCGCCTCTTCGATGACGGCTGCGAGCTGGGCGGGTAGGGCTTGCCGGCCCCCCTTCCACCAGACGGCCACCGACCTTTCCTCGATGACGATGGACGCCAGCCCGGCGGCTTCGAGCGTTTCGGTGGCCGTGCGGACGACGGTCGCGGCGTCGACCAGCGGGACCTGCTTCAGCATCCGCTGCTCTCCCGCTGGACCACTCGGGGCGGGGCCCGGCGGGGCGGCCATGCTCGGCCCGGCGACCAGGGCGCCGAGGACGACCGCAGCCACGCTGACGACACCTGCTCCTCGGGATGGATGACGAAATCTCACTGTTGACCTCCAGCGTAGGGTCGCCACGAGAGGGACTTCGGCCGTCCCGGTCCGCTGTGGTGCATGGGACGGGTGCGCCGGTGGGACGCGCGCTACCGGGCGCGGCCAGGCGTGGTCACCGAGCAGGTGCCAGTGTGTCGAGTGGTGTCGTCGCCGGTCGATGAAGCTGTTGACGACATCGGGTGCGCTCGGCGGGGCCATCGATCACCGGAAGGTTGTGGCGGGGGCTCCTCCGTGGTCACGATGTCCGCGGTCTCTTTGTCCCATCGCCGCGGCGGCACCGGCAAGCTCCGGAATTCCGCCCATTGACACCAATCGCTGCGCTCCGTAAGGTGGCCGCTCCTCAGCGGGTCGTCACCAGTTCCACTTGATCCCCAGCACTCCGGAGTCGACCCCCGTGGCGATGAGGTGAACCGTGTGGTGCCGGCTCAGCGCGAGGTTCTCCAGGGGATGCCGTTCGTCGTTGAGGTCCGACTGCGCAAAGGCGTAGGTGGTCGCGGGCAGCGCGCCCGGGTGGAACTGCACCTCGAGGATGTACTGGTCGGTCGGATACCGGAACCCGTGGGCGAACTCTGAGCACCCGCCTGCGTTCGGGTCGGTCAGTTCGGCCTCGAACACCCAGGTGTCCCCGGTACGCAACGCCTGGTCGAACACCAGCTCGTAGACCATCGCCGGCGCGCTGGGATGCGCGAGGAGCCGGCCGAGCCGGCAATTGTCCAGCGGCTGCGGGCGCACCAGGCCGGGTTCGCACTCCCGACCTCCGTAGTAGCGGGCGACGTACCGGTCCACGCCGTTGCGCAGAGCCCGGACCGCCGTGCGGGTCCACAGCCGGGTCGGTCGCCCGTCGGCGTCGACGACGACCTTGTGCTGCGTGTTGATCAGCTCCACGTCGCGGTTCCGCGAGCCGGGGACGGCGTCGAGCAGCTCGGCGACCGCACCGATGTCGACCACCCTGTGCCGCAGACCGTCCTCGTCGCCGAGCAGGCTGGTCAACGAGGCCGGCGGCAGGCCGAGGACGTCCTCGAGTACGCGTACCGCCCGCAGCGAGGCGGGGTTCATCGGGTGGCTGCGACCGGTCTGCCAGTCGCTGAGGCTGGACAGTCCGATCGAGATCCCGCGCTGTGCCAGGCGGGCGCGCAGACGGTCGAGCGTCAGGCCACGCCGGCGGATCGCCGTCCGGAGCGCGGCGTGGAAGGGCCCGGTGTAGAGCGCGCCGTGGTGGCCGGATCGAGTCATAGCCCACCTGCGTCCGATCGCACGGAATGCCGGGGATCTTGCTGACGGCCGGCGCATCTGATCACGTCGGCAGCGCAGCCGCGACGCGTGACCCGCACCGGGACCGGGCGGGGACCCGTCGCCTGACGGATCACCACCGCCGCGCGCCTGCCGAGCCCCCGCCGGACGACGTCCGGCGGGGGGTCGACAGCGCCGTGGTGCCGGTTGGCGACGTTCAGAGACGGGCAGGCCCGGCCGCCTCCGCCGCCTCGACCGCCCGGTCGCGGCGGTCCTGCGCCCGGTCGTCACCGGTGCCGGGCCGGTGGACGCCGGACTGGACCCGCTTGGCGGCCGGGTTTGGCGTCGCCTGGGCTCCCGTGACGCCGCCGCGGATCCGGTTGGTGGCGGCGACGCGGGCCGCGGGACTGTTGTTGCTGAGCTGGAGTTGGCCGTTGATGACGTTGTCGTCCAGGCTGACCCCTCCCGTGGTGTTCGAGACGCTGACGTCCCGCGCCCAGTAGCTGCCGGAGGCGCATCCGTCGAGGGTCCCGTTCGGTCCGAGCTGGACGCCGCCGAGGTTGCCGGCGAACGTCGCCTTACCGTGTACGGCGCTGCCGCACACGACGCTGCCGGTCGCGTTGTTCAGCACCGACAGCGTGCCGTCCACGAACGAGTCGTGGACGTCGGTGTAGTAGGCGCCGCTGGTGTTCACGTTTCCGGTGACCTGGGTCATCTTGTCCAGGCGGACCTCGCCGACGCTCGCGCTGACGTTGCCGTCGACCGTGGTCCTCTCGACGAAGAGGAAGCCCTCGACGGCGGCGGTTCCCCTCGGCTGCAGCGTGACCGTGCCGCTGGTTCCGTTCTTGAGGAACACCCCGAAGCCGCCTGCGGCCAGCACGGTCTGACCGTCGATGTCGGTGTCGGTGGCGTCGAGGTAACCGTCGCCGGCCACCTGGACGCCGCCGTTGACGGTGCCGTCGGTGATCACCAGGTTCGCGCCGACGCCGACCTGGACGTTCCCGGTGACCGTGGTGCCCTCCAGGGAGCAGGACTCACCGGCCGGCACCATGAGGTCGTTCGGCACGGTCACCGCGCCGCCGGTGCCGACGCAGACGGTGATGAGGCCGGCTCGCGCCTCGGAGGCGGTGAAGCCCACGACCGATGTGGCGGCCACGGCGGTCAGCAGGGTGAGTACGGCGGTGGTGTGTCTCGGCATCACGGTCCTCCTCGCGGGGATCTGGCTCGGGGCGGGGTGGCTGCTGGACGTCCTCACGTCAGCCGCCGATCTCGGATCGGGCCGCGGCGCGGACGATGACGCCCTGGCTCCGGCGGGTGAGCACGCCGTTGGCCACCAGTGGCGCGGTGACCGCCTCGACGTGCCGGACGAAGCTGGCGTGGTCGGGGTAGTCGGCGTGCTCGGCGATCAGATCGTTGATCGTGCAGCCGTTGCCGGTGTCGCGGTTGGCGACGCCGGTGTCGTCGTCGCCGATGACCACGGTGGGGCGGTCGTCGGAGTCAGGGCAGGCGTCGGAGCCGGATGCGACGACGGTGAAGGTGACCGTCTTCTCGGCGGAGACGTTCCCGGCGCGGTCCGTCGCGCGGTACCGCAGGGTGTGCGGGCCGGGTGCGCCGACCCGCACGGGTCCGGGGTAGGGAGCCCAGCCGCCGCTGTCGATCGCGTACTCCACGGTCCGGACCCCGGACTGGGCGTCCGTGGCGGTGATCGTGACGGTGGCGCTGCCCCGGTAGTTGCCGTTGCCGTCGCGGTCGCCGGCCACGTCCGCCGAGACGGTGGGCGCGGTGGTGTCCTCCGCAGGCGGTGCGACCACCGTGAATCCGACCATCTTCTCGGGTGAGCTGTTCCCCGCCACGTCGCGAGCGCGGTAGTGGATCATGTGCTCGCCCGGCGAGTTCACCACGATCGGCGCCGTGTAGGGCTGGAACGCGCCACCGTGCAGGGAGTACTCCACCGCCGCCACCCCGGACTGGTCGTCGCCGGCGGTCAGGGTGACGGTGGCGCTTCCGACGTAGGCGCCGGCGCTGTCCCGGGATCCCGACACCTGGGCGGTCACGGTCGGCGGGGTGGTGTCCGGGTCGTCGGCCTCGACGACGCGGAAGGACACGGATCCGACGGGGGAGACGTTGCCGGCGGCGTCGGTGGCCCGGTACTGCACCGAGTGGTCGCCCACGGCGGTCACGACGACCGGTGCGGTGTACGGGGTGAAGCTGGTGTCGTCGACCTGGTACTCGACGAGCGCCACGCCGGAGCCGGTGTCCGCGGCGGACAGGGTGACGGTGGCCGAGCCGAGGTAGTGGTTCTCGCTGTTGCGTGCGCCGGTGACCTGGGCGGAGACCGTCGGTGGGGTGGTGTCCGCACCGCCGCCGTCGGTCACGACCAGCTCGCCGACCATCTGGCTGTGGCCGGGGATGGAGCAGAAGTAGCGGTACCGACCCGGGGTGAGCGTGACCGTCTGCTCGTGCCGTCCGTTGTTGGTGTCGAACGGGTTGGCGAGGATGTTCAGGTTCACGTCGTGGTTGAAGCCCTCGGTGGTGGTGTCGAAGGTGAGGGTGTGCGGCATGCCGGTGGTGTTCCCGGTGGCCGTGCTGTTCTCGAAGACGATCGTCGTGGTTCCCGCGACCGCCTGCGCCGGCGCGCTCCGGTAGCGGGTGATGTCGTTGTCGGCGGTCCAGGTCAGCACCTGCGCCGCGGTTTGCCGGCCCGGCTCGGCCGCCGCCGGGTGCGCTGTCGTGGTGTGCTGGGCCGACGCGGAGGGCACCGGCAGCGCCACCACCAGTGCGATGACGCTCAGCGCGGCGATGGCCCTGCCTGCGGCCCTCACAGCGCACGCACCCGGATGTTGCGGAACTCCATCATGTCGTTGTCGCCATGGTTCTGCAGGCCGATGAAGCCGCTGGCGAACTGTCGCAGGTCGGTCGGTGGGTCGGACGGCCGGGACGACTGTCTGCCCGGGCTGTTGTCGAATTCGTTGATGGTCACTCCGTTCCGGACGATGGTGTAGTGCTGTCCGACCACCCGGATCTCGTAGTCGCTCCACTCGCCCTTGGGGGTTGCCCCGGCGCCGCTCAGGGGCACCGGATCGAAGTTGTAGACCGAGCCGGTCTTCTGCGGCTCGCCGGTCTCGCCGTCGTAGATCTGGATCTCGTGCCCGCAGTAGATGGCCACCCAGGCCGGTGAGCTCCGGGCCGCGCCGATCGTGCCGCAGCTACCGGGCGGGCGCTGGTCCAGTGGTGTGCGTGGGTCCGGGAAACGGGTGAAGACACCGCTGTTGGATCGGGTCGTGCCCGGGGCGGCGTCGCGGAACTGCAACTTCAGTGAGAAGTCGCCGAACTGCTTGCGCGCGTACCAGAGCATGCCGAGACCCCCGGTCGAGCGCAGGGACCCGTCCGCTTGGCGGACGAAGGACCCCGACGGTGCCTGCGACCATCCGGCCAGGGACTCGGCCGTACCGTCGAAGATCGGCTCGTAGCCGGTGGTTCCGGCCCGACCGATGTCCGAGCCGGCGGCCGTCCGGACCAGCGCACCGTGCTCCCGGGCGTTGATGACCTTGTCGCGGTGCAGCCGGTCCGCGACCGCGGTGACGTGGCGGACGAACCCGTCGTGGTCCGCCCAGGTGCTCTCGTCGTCGATGAGGTCGTTGATGGTGCAGGCGCCGCCGGCCGTACGGTTGGCCACGCCGGAGTCGGTGTCGCCGATGCGCACCGTGCTGCGCCGGTCCGGCACCGCGCAGTCGACGGTGACGTTCGTCCGTACCGTGGCGGTCTCACCGTCGGCGTAGGTCACCGTCAGCTTCGCGGTGTAGGAGCCGACCCTGGCGTAGGTGTGCCGGGGGTTGGCCTCGGTCGAGGTGGTTCCGTCGCCGAGGTCCCAGCGGTACGAGACGCCACCCGAGCGGGCTCCGGTGAAGGCGACGGTCAGCGGCTTGTTCTGCACCAGCACCGACGACGCGGTGGGCGCCGGGGTGGCCGGGCCGCCTTGGTAGGCGATGCGGATCAGCTTCTGGTTCGGGTGCAGGCTGAAGAAGCCGCCTCCGTAGTCGAGCAGGTACAGCGCGCCGTCGCGACCGAACTTGGCGTCCATCCAGCTCTGTAGCCGGTTGTCGCCGGCTCCGCCGGGGATGATCGACCGGAGCGACTCGGCGAAGGGCGGCGGCGCCTGTCGGTCGACCCCGGCCGGATCGACGGTCACGGCTACCCGGTTGGCGGAGTTGGTCTCGTCACCGATGAACCACTTGTCGTTCCAGTACGCCGGCCAGGCCACGCCGCTGTCCTGGTCCACCAGTTCCCGGTGGTAGGTGGGGCCGGACATCACGGCCTGCCCGCCGCCGCGCAGGTAGGGCTGGGTGTAGGTGGCGTCGGCGGCGTTGTAGGTCGGGATGCCGCTGCCGTCCGGCCGTTTCGGGAAGACCGGGCCGCCGCCGTCGGGGGCGTACCAGATCATGTTGTCCCGGATGGGTGGCAGATCGACCAGGCCGGTGTTGCGGGGCGAGGTGTTCTTCGGGTTGTCGCAGTCGTACCAGCCGGTGAGGACGGTGGCGTCGGTGTTGCTGCGGTCGCGGTAGGGCTGCCGGTTGCCCATGCAGTACGGCCATCCGTGGTTGCCCGCGGCGGTGATGATCGTGGCGGTCTCGTACTTGGCCGGGCCGAGGTTGGGGTTCGGCGAGGCGGCGTCCGGACCGACCCAGCCCGCGGTGAGCCACTGGCGCACCGGGTCGATGGCGAGCCGGGCGATGTTCCGCACGCCCATCACGTAGATCTCCGGGCGGGTCTTCTCGGTCCCGGGCGGGAAGAGATTGCCCGGCGGGATGGTGTACGTGCCGTCGGGTTCGGGATGGATGCGGAGGATCTTGCCGTTGAGGTCGTTGGTGTTGCCGGCCGTGCGGCGCGCGTCCTGGAAGGAGACGCCTTTGTAGTCGGCGGTCCAGTTGTTGCCGGAGTAGCCGCTCGAGCCCTCGGACGAGTTGTTGTCGCCGGATCCGACGTACAGGTTCCCGCGGTCGTCGAAGGCCATGCCGCCACCGGCGTGGCAGCAGCTGTGGATCTGCGCCGGCCACCGCAGCAGATCCTTGCGGGTGCTCTGGTCGATCGTCTGGTCGACCCGGTCGTAGGTGAACCGCGAGATGGTCCGTTGGCCGATGCGGGTGTCCCGGTCGATCGAGTCGTGCGGCATCCAGTAGACGTACAGCCAGCCGTTCGCCGCGAATGCGGGGTCGGGAACGATACCGACCAGGCCCTCTTCGTTCTTCACCAGCTCGGAGCCGCTGCCGCGGTTTCCCATGACGGGCAGCGTGGTCAGCAGTCTGGTCTTCCTGGTCGTGGGGTCGTAGCGGTGGATGGTGCCGCAGCCCAGACCGACCTTGGGGTCGGCCCAGTCCACCACGGGTCCGCTCGGACAGGCGGCCTTGCCGACGTAGAAGATGCCGCCGTCCGGTGTCACGGTCAGCCCGTGCGGCTCACCGATCTGGTCCAGATGTCCGGGCTGGTTGGCGGCGGTGAGTCGTTCGGCCCGGTAGTTCGCGGCGATCGTCGCCTGGCAGTCGCCGCGGACGATTCCGGTGGTCCAGCGCAGCGCGCCGCTGAGGTGGGCGCTGAACTCGTCCTCACCGTAGCTGTCCTCGGTGTGTCCCATGCCGGTGTAGAAGGAGCGGCCGCCGTCGTAGTCCCGGCACCACGACACGGGGTGGAACGACCCGTTGGCGCCCGGCCCCGGGGTGTAGGTGCGCTCCTCGACCTGGGCGAGGGTGTGCACCGTACCGATCGGGTTGGGGTCCCAGTTGTACCAGCGGTCGGAGCGGGACACGGTGAGGGGCAGCGACTTCGTCGCCGGGTGCTGCCGGTCGAGGATGTCGACGGTGGCGCGGCTCACCGTGGGCGGCGCGGGGGGTGTCGCCTTGCCGGCGAAGAGGCGCAGGTCGGCGAGCTGCACCATCGGGTCGCCGGAGTTCGCCGTGATGGTCAATCGGAAGTGCTGGTAGGCGGTCGTGTTGCTGAAGTCGAACTTGCGGGTCTGGAAGCGCTCCGCGAACGTCTGTCCGGTTCGCCGGTCCAGGTCGGTCCAGTTCTCGCCGTCCGTCGAGCCCTGCAGCGTCCAGTCCCTCGGGTCGCGGCCGGGGGCGTCGTTGGCGGAGGTGAGCGCGTATCCGTTGACGGCGGCCGCCGTGGTCAACCGGTAGGTGACCCAGCCGGTGGGGGTGCGGGTGAGCCACTTCGTGTTGGGGTTGCCGTCGGTGAGCTTCTCCCTGGTCTCGTTCGGCGGGTTCTCGGCGTTGGCGAGGACCTCCGCGACGGGCTCGGCCGTGGGGATCGCCCCGGCCGGCCGGGTGCCGATGAGCCCGGTGAACCAGCTCGAGTCGGGCTGCGCCTTGGCGGCGTCGCCGATGCCGAGGAAACCGCCGCCGGCTCTGAGGTGGCTCTGCAGCGCCGCTTCCTGCTCACGGCTCAGCTCCGCGGCGGCCGCGGAGAGGAAGACCACGCCCCGGTAGCCGGCCAGGTTCTCGGCGGTGAAGACCGCCGGGTCGGAGGTCTGGGTGACGGTGAGACCGGCCGCGCCGGCGAGTTCCCTGATCCGGGCCGCGGCGCGGAGGACCGGGTCCTGCTGCTCGGTCGGCGGGCCGTGGAAGACGAGTACCGAGGCCGCCGCCGCGGCGGCGGCCTCGGTCGGGGCCGGGGCGGCCCGGGCGGGCGACGGTCCTGGTGGGGTACCGACGGCCAGGACGGTCAGGGTGGCGACGGTTGCGGTGAGCCACCGGGACGGGAGACGGTACGTTCCGAGCAGACGTGACGTTGCGGGACGCCTTCGCATCGTGCCCAGCTCCTTCGTCGTGATGAGGTCGGAGTTCGCTCGATTGCCGGGGTGAGCGTGCCGGTCAGCCGTGGTGGGCGTGGTCGTGCGGCTGGCCCTGCTGCTTCTGGTGGGGGTGGTGGCCGTGCTCGTGGAAGCGGTCGATCGCGGCTTGGGCGCCGGCGGGCATGCTGCCGTCGGCGTTGCGGACGAGGAAGATGCCGGCCATGCCGCCGTCGGAGTGGAACTGCACGTGGCAGTGGTACATCCAGGCGCCGGGCCCGACGCCCTCACCGGCCAGCACCTGGAAGCCGAACGAGCTGCCCGGGTTGAGGTCCTTGTTGTCGATGACCTGGCTCGGGTCGGCCGGTCCTTCCAGCATCCCGGTGCGGTTGTCCGCCCAGCGGTGGGCGTGCAGGTGGAAGGTGTGGAAGGTGCCGCCGTGGCCGATGGCGATCCACTCGACCCGTTGACCGAGATCGGCCTCGAACATCGGGGTGTTCGGCGCCGTTCGGTTGTTGATCATCATGTCGTTGAACACGACGGTGAACTGCTTGTCCGGCAGGATGTCGCCGCGGCGCCGCACGATGAGCGCGCCGTACAGGCCTCGCGCGAGGCCGAGGGTGCCGTGGTCGGTGCCCATCGCGTGGTCGTGGTAGTGCCAGTAACCGGCACTGCCCGGCATGAAGCGCCGGCCGGCGGCGGCGAACATCTCCCGGGAGCGCCAGACGTACGTCCTGGTCTCGCCGGGATCGTTGTAGGAGGCGTTCAGTGGGCTGCCGTCGGAGTCGGTGCTGTAGTCGACACCGTGCGGGTGGATGGAGAGCCGTTGGTTGGTGGTGTTGACCAGGGTGATCTCCAGGCTGTCACCCTCGTACATCTCCAGCACCGGCCCCGGCACGGTGGCGCGTCCGGGCGCGAGCCCGTAGCCGAAGAGGCCACCTGGCAGGGCCTCCGCGTAGAGGGTCAGCCGGCGGGTGGCCCCGGCGGCCCGGGCCCGCGACCCCTCGCCGAGGGCTCCGCCGAGAACGGCCACCGGAGCAGCGGCGCCGGCGGCGGCGGTGCCGGCCAGCAGCGTACGGCGCGACATGAGTCTTCGGACGAGCGAAGGCACAGCGCTATCGCCCATGCATCCTCCCCAGGACATGACCGGTCGAGCGCCCCGCTGCCCACAGCGACGCGACGGACATCAACCGGGCGACGAGTGGCGGATCCCGCCACCGGAATGCCGCGGATCAGCCACGGCAGAGCCCGCTTTTGTCAACCTCGACAAAAGTTCGGGTCTCCTGCTAGGAACTTAGGCATGTCCCGGTTAAAAGTAAAGACAGTAATCAATAAGAATCGGGCGACGGCTCGCCGTTCCCAGTCTCTGTCTTCGGCAGGATTCACGCGCGCCGCGGCCTGACATGCCATCGTCGCAGGTCGATTGGATTGTGATCGCCCGGTCGACGCCGCCAGCGGCGCCGGGCTGAGCCGCGTCGTCCGGGTGCAGTAGCTGCGCGGCCTCGACGAGTGGCCGGCGCCCTGTCAGGTGGGTCGGCGGGTTCCGGTGACCCGGCTACGGGGAAGCCGGCCGGCCCGCGAGTGGCCGGTGAGGGTGTCGCCGGTGACCGTCACGTCGAATTCCAGGTTCAGGCGCATCGGCCTGGTCACGGCCTGCCGCCAGGTGACCTGTTGCCCATCGGCCGTGTGCTCCTGCCTGAGGTCGGCGAGGGCGACCGACTCGCCGCCGCCCTCCGCCGTACCGGTGAGCTCTCCTGCGTGGTCGGTGAAGGTGTAGACCGCGGCGAGCGATCCGATCGGGGTCTTCACGGTCAGGTCCCAGGTTCCGGTGATGGCGTTCATGGTGTTCCTCCTCGTGGCTGCGGTCAGTGGGGGAGCGGCTGTTCAGACGACGGCGGGTTGCGGCCCGGTGTTCCTCCACACGGTGCCGCGGCGCTCGTACTGGAACAGGGTCTCGACGGCGTGCGCGATTCTGGGCCCGTACTCGCGTTCCAGGATGTGCAGGCCGAGGTCCAGCCCGGAGGTCACCCCGCCGGCACTGACCAGGTCGCCGTCGTCGACGACCCGGGCGTGCACGGCGTGTACGCCCGTCGCCTCGAGTACCTCCATGCCCTGGACGTGGGTGACGGCGTGGCGATTCTCGATGAGGCCGGCCATGGCCAGGGCGAGCGAGCCACCGCACACCGCGGCCACGGTGACGTCGGCCCTGCTCATCGCCTCCGCGATCAGCGACATGGCCTCGGTGGCGGCAAAGCGGGACAGCAGCACCGGGATGGTCTCCGCCCCCTCGTCCGGGTCGCCGGCGAGCGGCCCGCTGGCGCCCGGAACCAGGATGTAGCCAGATCTGGTCGGGTCGAGGCGGCCTGAGGCGTCCAGGGCCAGGCCGCGCGTGCCGCTGACCACCCGGCGCGACCCTTCCCCGGAGACGAATTCCAGGGTCAGCTCACCGCCGAGCGCGTCGCTGCCGGCCGCGAGCACCTCGAAGGGCGCGATGACGTCCAGCGGGTCGAATCCGTCGAACAAAACGATCTGCACATGCATCACGAATCTCCTGCAACTGCCTGCCTGAGGTGCGCGGGTCGCGCCGGGTCCACTTCAACAGGCGACGGAGGTCTTCGCGACGTCCTGATTGCCACTTACCGACTGGATCCTGCCAACGGCACCGGCACGGTCGTGCGGAACTTGCGTTCTCGTGGCTGCGGGCCACGACCAGGATTGCGGAGCGATGGACGCACCCGGGGGAGGGCGTTGTCGCGCAAATGCCTGCTGTAGCAGGCGCTAGGATTTTGCCATGCATTCCGTGGTCGTCCTGGCCCTGCCGGGCACCCTCGCCTTCGACCTGAGCACTCCGATCGAGGTGTTCGGCCGGGTGCGGCTGCCTGGCGGTCGGCCCGGCTACAAGGTCCGGGTGTGCGCCGCCGAGCCGGTCGTCGCGGCCGGCCCAGTGCGGCTGGCCGTCGACCACGGGCTCGAAGCCCTGGCCCAGGCCGACACGATCGTCGTACCCGGCTGCGCCGACCCCACCGCGGAGGTGCCCGCGGTCGTGGTCGACTCGCTGCGGGCCGCGGCCGCCACCGGCACCCGGATCGCCTCCATCTGCGTCGGCGCGTTCACCCTGGCGGCGGCGGGGCTGCTGGACGGGGCTCGCGCGACCACTCACTGGGCGGCGGCGGACCTGTTCCGCGACACGTACCCCGCCGTGCAGCTCGACCCGGACGTCCTCTACGTCGACACCGGTCAGGTCGTGACGTCCGCGGGTGCCACCGCGGGCATCGACATGTGCCTGCACCTGGTTGCCCGGGACTACGGAGCGGCCGTCGCCGCCGACGCGTCCCGGCTGGCCGTTGCGCCGCTGTACCGAGATGGTGGCCAGGCGCAGTTCATCGTGCGCCACACCGTCGATCCCGCCGCCACCGGACTGACCGCGCTCTTCGAGTGGATTGAGGAGAACGCGCACCGGGACCTGACCCTGGCCGACATCGCCAGGCGGGCCGCGATGAGCGTACGGACTCTCAACCGGCGTTTTCACGAGGAAGCCGGGCAGACGCCGATGCAGTGGGTCAACGGCGTGCGTATCCGCCATGCCCAGCAACTTCTGGAAACCACCGACCGCGGCGTGGACAGCATCGCCCACCAGGTCGGGTTCACCTCGCCGGCGAACTTCCGCGTCCAGTTCAGACGGATCAGCGGCGTGGCGCCCGGGGCGTACCGTAACGCCTTTCGCCGGCGGCGGGAGGCGGGCTGACCGGGTGCTGGTCCATCCCGGTTCCTCGCCGCCGGCACCTGATGCCCCGCCGGCAGGCGCCGACCTCGCATCGTCGAGAGGCGCCGGTGGCGCGACCGCCCTGGTCGGCATCGCCGACGATGTTGGCGGTCGCGCCACCCCCATGACCATGAGCGTCGCCACTCAGGTCAACGTCGGTAGTGGAGCTACGGCTGGTTGAACGCCGTGACCGACGCCGACGGATGCCGGCCGGTCGGCGAGGGTCGTCGGCAGGTGCAGTTGTTCATCGGCGCGGCGTTGCTCGGCGTCCCGGTCGCCGATCTCCGCGTCGGGGACGGCGTCGGGGAGGTCGTCCTCCATGTACCGGAAGCGGGGATCGAGCCAGCCGTACAGCGTCCAGCCCAGGAGAGCCACCGCGCTGATCAGGATCACCAGCGCGAGACCGCGACCCGGGCCGGTACCGAGCATTGTCTCGACCGTGTCGGTCAGGGCGCCTCCCGGCTGCAGCATCGGGCTGAAGGCACGGTCGGCCAGCGGGCCGATGATGACGTAGCCGATCGGCATGGTGAGCATCATCAGGGTCATGTACGTCGAGAGCACGCGGCCCTGCAGCTCCAGGCCCACCTTCGTCTGCACCAGGGCCAGCCAGTGACCCTCCACGACGGACTCGCAGGGGGTGCCGGCCTCTGCCCGGCGGGCGATGTCCGGGGAGATCGTGGAGCTGCACCACAGCAAGCACCACGCGGCGTACGTCAAGGGCATCAACGCGACCCGTTCTGACCCTTGTGGCGATCCGACCTGGCTCGGGTGCTGGCCGCCCCCAGCGCAGCTGCCCTCGCCTGCTCGACCGCCTGCCGGAATTTCGTCCCGGCCCGGCTCCGTTCGGTCAGTCGATGACCGCGGTGGCCTCGACCTCGACCAGGAGGTCGGGGCCGGCCAGCGCGCTGATGCCCAGCCCTGTGAACGGGGGAGCCGGGGTGACGCCGAGCTTGGCGGCCGCCCGAGTGATCCCCTCCATCAGTGCCGGCATCTTGTCGGGCGTCCAGTCGACGACGTAGGCGGTCAGCTTCGCCACATCGTCGAAGGAGCCGCCGGCCGCGGCCAGAGCGGTGGCGACGTTGAGGTAGCACTGCTCCACCTGGGCGGCGTAGTCGCCCACGCCGACGGTGTTTCCGTCGGCGTCGACGGCGACCTGGCCGGCGATGAAGATCAGCTTCGAGCCGGTGGCGACCGACACCTGCCGGTAAAGGTCGACCTTCGGCAGTCCTTCAGGGTTCATCAGGGTGATGGCCATGTCTGTTCCTTGTCGGGAGTGGGATCGAGGCATCGTCTCTCTCGAACATAGCATGGTGATGCTATGTATTATCGCGGCATGGCGAGAGCGAAGGACCCAGCGGTGCGCACCCTGCTCATCGAGCGCGCCGCGCATATGCTTCGCACCCGCGAGCCCATCACCCTTCGCTCGCTGGTGGCCGGTACGTCCGTGTCGACGATGGCCGTCTACACCCACTTCGGCGGTATGGACGGTATGTGGAAGGCCCTGCGGCAGGAAGGCTTCACCCGCCTCGGAGCCAGGCTCGCCACGGTGACCACGTCCCAAGATCCGGTCCGGGATCTGACCGCACTGGTCGCCGCCTATGCCAACAACGCCTTGCAGCACCCCGACCTGTACCGGGTCATGTTCGACGCCGATTTCGGCCTCGAGGACGCCCAGGCCGCGGACGACACCCTGGAGTACCTTGTCCAGGCGGCCGAACGGGGCAGGAGGGCCGGCCGTTTCCGCGCCGACATCCAGCCGCTGGAACTGGCCACCCAGAGTTGGGTCATCGGCCACGGGCTGGTCTCCCTGGTCGCCACCGGCCCGCTGCCGCGCGAGACGCTCGACTACGGCACCACGCTGCTGACAGCCCTGTTCATCAGTTCAGGAGACCAGCCTGACACCTGTCACCAGTCGGTCGAGGACGGCTGGAAGCAGTTGCTCGCCACCGGGTAGCCCGGCCACGGTCCTCCGGCCTCCTCCTACCGTCTCCCGGACCAGCCGCGTCGACGACCGCGGGACGTCCAGCCGGTAGGTGATCTTATGTTGGCCGTCTGCCGCTGTTCAGCAACGGGCCCGGCACCGGCCACCCTCGGGCGTGACGGTGGCTGCATGATCCACCGTAAGAGTTCCGCACAGTCGAGTTCGCCCGATCCCGGCCGTGGCGGGGTCCACCGCCGGTCCTTGCTGCAGACAGCGATCGTCGCGCCCGCGGCCGGTTCCGCCGCGGCCCTGCTCGGCGGCGATGTCGCTGCGGCAGACGGTCGGGGCGGGGGCCGGTTCGATCCGGAGAGCCCACGATTCGCCGTCGCGGTGCTGCCCGACACCCAGTACCTCTTCGACGCCGACAGCTCCGATCCCGAACCGCTGCAGGCGACGTTCCGGTATCTGCGCCAGGATCGGGCGGACGCGAACATCGCCTTCATGACGCACCTCGGCGACGTCACCGAACACGGCACCGAGTACGAGATCGATCTGGCCGGACAGACGTTCCAGGCGCTCGACGGCAAGCTGCCGTACAGCGTCCTGGCCGGCAACCACGACATCCGGTCGTCCACCGACGACCAGCGCGGTGCCAGCGCCTACCTGAACGTCTTCGGGCCGCAGCGGTTCGCGAAGATGCCGACCTTCGGCGGCGCCTCCCCGGACGGCTACAACAGCTTCCACCTGCTGCGGGCCGGCGGCCGGACGTGGTTGGTGCTGGCCTTGGACTGGCGGGTCTCCGATCGGGGCCTGCAGTGGGTGCAGGGCGTCATCGACGCGCACCCGAAGCTGCCGGTCATCCTCACCACGCACGACCTGGCGTGGGCCGACAAGGAGGGACAGGCGCAGTTGTCGCAGCACGGCCAGCGGCTGTGGGACCGGCTGATCCGCCGTAACGACCAGGTCTTCCTCACCCTCAACGGCCACTACTGGCCGCCCGGGCGGACGGTGCTGACCAACGACGCCGGCAACGACGTCCACGTGCACATCGCCAACTACCAGGACCGCTACTACGGTGGCGCGGGCATGATCCGTCTCTACCACTTCGACCTCGCCCGCAACGTGATCGACGTGGAGACGTTCTCCCCCTGGTTCCTGGCGCGCGACCCTGCTCGTCGTACTCCGCTGGAGGCGGAGACGATCGAGCTGACCGGTGCGGTGGACAGGTTCAGCCTCGGTGTGGACTTCGATGCCAGGTTCCAGGGATTCGATCCGGTGCCCGTCGCACCGTCGCGGCCCCCGGCGTCGGTCACTCCCCGCGGCACCGTCGGCTACTGGCGCTTCGACTCGGCCGGACTCGCCGTAGGCGCGGCAGGCGCGCCGGTCACGGCGGGCACCGTGGTACGGGACCTCAGCGGCAACGGCAACGACCTGACGGTCCAGCTGCTCAACAGCAGTCCTGCCGAGGTGTTGACGTACTCGATCGAGCACCACCCCGGCCAGCCCGCGCACGCCAGCCTCCGCTTCGACGGCGGGAAGGGACCCGACCGCGGCGCGATCCTGCGCGCCGCGCCGAACGCGGCGATCAACAGCACGAAGTTCCTCGACGGCTACACGATCGAGGCGTTCGTCAAGCTGCCGGAACCGTTTGAGGGTGATCACGCCTGGATGGGGATCCTGAGCTGGGAGGGACGCAGCGGGGACGCCGGCAAGACCACGGGCTGGTCGCGCGACGAGTGCACGTGCAGTCTGAACATCTCGCCGGAGCGGTTCCTCCAGTACGTCGTTTACCCGGACAAGCAGGACGCCGACCCCACGTCGTGGAGTCACGCCCTGCTCACCGGCCGCTGGATGCACCTCGCCGTGGTCAACGACGGCCGGCGCACCGTGGTCTACGTCGACGGCTCCCGGATCGCCCGCAACCCCACCCAGCCCTCCACCGGTATCGCCACGCTCGGCCGGCCGTTCGTCATCGGGGCGACGTCGTTCAACCTCCGGTACGGACAGGGCTTCTACGGCTGGATCGGCGACCTCCGGATTACCGGCAGAGCCCTCCCGCCGCAGGAATTCCTCACCGCCCGCGCCTGAACGGGCTCCTTGCAGCGAGGAAGTTGGTCGCGGGGTCTCCGCCTGCCGGAGGCCCCGCGGCGACGGCCGGCGCTCACCTCACGCAGGGCGGCGGTGCTGGGGCGCGACGACAGGTCTCCAGGTGAGGTACGGCGGCGGGATGAACCGTTCCGGCCGCCGTAGGTGTGCGTGTGGCCGAACTGAGGAGAGCACATGCGCACCCTGTCGAGAAGCCGACGAGCAGTCGGGCCCGGTACGTCACGTCGTCGGCCGCGAGTGCCGTTGTCGTCGGCCGGCGCCGTCGCCGCCGGACTGCTGTTCCTCGTGCTGACAGTGTCGTCTGCCGTGCCGGCCGCACACGCCGCCGGGCAGCCCACGCCACCCGCCGGCGCAGGGGAGCAGCGGCAGGTCAAGGTCGTCGTCGTGCAACCGCATGCGCCCAGATGTGTGCCCTGCCGACGGGGCTGAACCGGCGGGCGCGGCGCCGTCAGCCCGTTGCGGGGAGGATGACCCGTTCCAGCACCGTGAGCGGGGTCCGCCACTGGTCGGGGTCGTTGTAGTTGCCGGCGGTGACGGCCACGGTGAGGTCCAGGTCGGGCAGGACGAACAGCCGCTGGCCGCCGTTGCCCATACCGGCGTACACCCGGTGGCCGGCGATGGGTTCGATGTACCACTGGTAGCCGTACTGCGCACCCCAGCTGGTCTGCAGGCGTGGCTGGAGCATCGCGCGGATCCAGTCGGTGGAGACGACCCGCTGGCCGTCCCAGGTTCCCTCGGTCAGCACCAGCTCGCCAAGCCTGGCCAAGTCGGGGGGCGCGAGTCGCAGCCCGGACGCGGCGGAGGCCACTGCGTCCGCGCCGGTCATCCACTGGTGGCTGCCGATGCCCAGCGGCGCGAACAGCATGTCCTGCGCGTACTGCGGCAGCGACTGCCCGGTGCCGTCGGCGATCAGTCGGCCGAGCAGAGCCGTGGCACCGCCGCAGTAGGTCCATCGGGTGCCGGGCGGCTCGAGGATCGGCCGCTCCAGGACGTACCGGTACCGGTCCGGTGCCAGCTCCATCGCGATCTCGGCGTTCGCCGGGCTGTTGTATGGGAGATCTTCGCGCCATTCCAGGCCCAACGACATCGTCAGCGCGTGCTCCACCGTGAGCCGGGCACGCTGGGGGTCGGCCGCCAGGTCGGGGTACTGCGGGAACAGCGGCAGGAGCGGCTCCGCCGGCGGCGGCACCAGCCCTTCGCCGAGGGCGATGCCGTACAACAGCGCGGTCACGCTCTTGGTGACCGACCGGATGTCGTGCAACGTCTCAGGCCCGAACTCGACGACACCCAGTGAGTCGCCCCAGGCGTAGTCCTCGCCGGCCCCGTAGTACTCCAGCAAGGTCTGACCCTCGCGAACCGCCGCGACGGCGTGCAGACCGCCGAGCTGGCCAGCTTGGAGTATCTCGGCGAGACCGTCACGCAACTGCGTCGTAATAGGCACTCCGAGGGGGCGATCGGCCAGAGGAACAGCATGCTCGGTATACCGGATTTCCGCTCTTGGAGCGGGCCGGGTGGGAGGGCGCGGCCCCGTCCGCCGCAGCTGCCCGCTGCGGCCGGGACCGACTAAGAACTCCTAACTCTTTGAGTGTTGGAGTCTGCGCCAGCAGATGATGGCGCAGGCGAGGGTGAGGAAGGCTTCGTGGATGTCGTCGCGGATCTCCCAGCGGATGCGGAGGCGGCGGAACCAGTGCAGCAGGGCGATGGTCTGCTCGACGACCCAGCGTCGGGTGCCGAGGCCGGAGCCGTGGTCGGTGCCGCGTCGGGCGATGACCGGGGTGATCCCCTTGGCGCGCAACTCGCGGCGGTAGCAGTCGTAGTCGTAGCCCCGGTCGGCGTAGATCCGATCAGGTCCCTGCCGGGGGCGGCCTCGGATGCCCTTGATCCGGGGGACTTTGTCGATCAGGGGCAGCAGTTGGGTGACGTCGTGGCGGTTGCCGCCGGTCAGGCTGACGGCGAGGGGGATGCCGCCCGCCTCGGTGATGACATGGTGTTTCGAGCCTGGCTTGCGGCGGTCGACCGGGCTCGGACCGGTTTTGGGCCGCCCTTGAGCGCCCGCACGTGGGAGCCGTCGATCACCGCCTGCGACATGTCGAGCTGACCGGCCGCCCGGAGTCTGCCGAGCAGGACCTCGTGCAGCCGTTGCCACACTCCGGCGTCGTTCCAGTCGCGCAGCCGGCGCCAGCAGGTCATCCCCGACCCGAAGCCCAGCTCCTGCGGCAGGTACTCCCACGGGATCGCGGTGTAGAGCACGAACAGAATCCCGCACAGCACCTTGCGATCATCGATCGGCTTGCGTCCGGGGAACCGGTGCCGGCGTGGTGGTCGGGGTGGCAGCAGCGGCGCGATCTCGGCCCACAGTTCGTCCGAGACGATCCACGGCGGCTGCTCACCCCTCCTCACGTTCAGACAGAACGATCCTCACGTCCCGAGGACACGCCCAACATCATTTCGTTAGGACCTCTAAGAACGGCTCTTCGGCTTCGTCGAGGTCGATCCGCCGCAGCCACCAGCCACACCGCACTCAGCGCGGACGCCGCGACGCACACCGGCACGCCGAGTGGATTGGCGCAGCGTCAGCGAGGCTCGAATCGAGCATAGCGACGCTGGCCGCCCCGGCTGGATCTGAGGCCGGGCAGCAGCGGGGTGAACGTCTGAGTGCTCACGCAGGCGAGTCCGGGAAAGTCGAGGTTCTAGGCCCGACGCCCACTTCTACCGTGCATACAAACTATGTCGAAGCTGTGTGGGTGATAATGTGCCGCCGCCCAACTGGTCCATACCATGCACTGTTCCGCTCATCACATCCCACAGAACCGCTGCCAAGTACGGGGGCCTCAGGGAAAGGCCAAACTTCTTCCTGAGGATACGCCGATCATTAACCGATCCCACAAGGGCAGGGGCTACTCCCGCCTCGCAGATCGCAAGCATTACACTATTGGGGCCAGCGTTCACCAACGTTGCGGACAGCGCCGCATTGAGTAACGAGGCAGCCGCCCCGGCGACAGGGTCCGATGTTGGCAGGTAAGCCGTCACGAGTTGTCGTCCAACAGTTTGTACCGCCGGGGGCAGATTGAAGCGCTGAAGCAGATCGTCGCTGTTGGCCACGATCGGCCAGGCGTAGTCGAATGCCCGCCGGAGCCATGGCTCCTGTAGCGGAGACGTCCCAAATCGCGTGACTATAACCAGATGCAGAATTTTTTTGCGCGCCTGCAGATACAGATTGTCGAAATGCCCTCCACTCATCTGCCTCAGCAACGCGAATCGCTGAGCCAGAGCCAACCAGTCCGTTGTATTGGTGGCAGCTCGCAGCGCTTCATCAAGTTGGGCCGGGACCCCTGCGCCGGCCAGATCAATGTCTCCGGCGGGGGTCAGTCGCTCAACGGCCACTCGTGCATATCCCTGCGCTAGGAGCGCGTGGTGAACGTAGCGTCGTTCCGTGGCGACATCCAAGCCGGCCTCCCGAAGGACTAACGTCAGTGACGCGAGCAGAGGCGCTGCACCTAGCCGATAAACACCTTCGTCGCAGGTAAACCTCCACTTATTCTTGCCACCCTACAACTTGCAGGAGATCAGTAGACCGCTCGAGCGGTTCACTTGCAGGCACGCTTGCACTTGTTCCAATAGCAGTCAGCATAGAGGGCCGAACACGCCGCGAGACATGCGGCATTCAGAGGAGGTGGAATGGCCGCACACGGGATACCACAGGTCGCGTAGGCTGCCGTGCAGCGAGCGCGACAACCAACGCACCGCCCCTTCGAGGAACTCGCATCCACCGCAAACCGTCGCACAGCGTCTTCTTCGAGACCTGCAGCGATGCTTCGGAAGTCCAGTACGCGCAAAAGGCTCGCATCAACCCCCCTAGGCTCACCCGACAATGCCCGGAGCATCTGGTCGTGGTCCGCTACGTAATTCAGGTCGGCCTCGGCGAGTTCCGAAGAACCAACCACCCCGCTTACGGTGACCGGGTCGTCAACTGTCAAGGTCAGCCTGATCTCACTGTCGGATACGTCCGGTCGCTGCGTGCCCACCGTCGTGACTACCTCGACCTCTCCCGTGTTGAGATGTGACGTCACCGTTTCGAGGACCAATTGATCATTCACGTACACGGCCAGGCGGCCAGCTCCGTCGACCTGATCGTTGATCACAAGCTCGGCACGTAGTGGATTGCCCTCGCGAGTCCTGCTTCCATGAGACGCCACGTACTCAGCCATGTCGACCTCCACCCGGGCTTACGAGAGGGGATCTGATTTACCCCCGTGGCATCAAGGTCATGCATCAGCTGGCTAACCAAATCGGGCGGCGCAGGGGTCACGTTCGAGATCACTGCCCAGGTCCGTCGATAAAGTGAGTCGCGTCGGGCGGGTCCGGGGACCGCGTCGAGGTCCAGGTCGGTGCGCATGGGGCTGACATCGGTCACTGAGTCTGACGGTGGTGGCGCCAGCCAGGAGAAGTCACCGCGCTCTGCGCGACGACGCGGCGAAAGCGGGATCGCGGCTCGAAGCACCACGTCCTGACCGAGGGCGCCGGTATCCCCGTGGCCGTGTCGCTGACCGGCGGCAACCGCAACGACGTCACCGAACTGCTCCCGCTGATCGACAAGATCCCGCCAGCACGAAGCCGCCGTGGCCGACCGCGTCGCCGCCCCGACCAACTTTTCGGCGACCGCGCCTACGACCACGACAAGTACCGCCGGGCGGTACGGGCCAAGGGCATCCGCCCGCGCATCGCCCGACGCGGTCAACCGCACGGCTCCGGTCTGGGAGTGGTCCGGTGGGTGGTCGAGCGCACGATCGCCTGGTACCACGGCATGAAATGGCTACGCATCCGGTGGGAACGCCGCGACGACATCCACGAAGCCTTCCTCGCCCTGGCCACCTGCATCATCACGTACCGACACGTCGTACGGCTTTGTTAGGACCTCTAAGCGAGCTGCCGCACTTTCCCACCGAAGGGTTGGCCCGCTTCGCCGACGACCCCGACCCGGCGGTACGGCGGCTCGTCGCCCTCGACCGGCACGCCACCCCCTGAACTCGTCGACCGACTCAGCACCGACCCGGACGCCACCGTGCGACAGGCGATGGCAAGCAGCCCACGCCTACTGGCACCGCGGATCACCGCACTTCTCTATGACCCTGAACTGGCCGAGGGCGCCGCGGCCAATCCGGCCCTGACGGTCGATAGATGCAGCAAGTCCTGGACAGGATGACCGCGGGATAACACCAGACGACCGAGGTGCACGCCGGCCCCGGCCCCGAACACATGCTCATGCCGCCGTCCGTGCGCGCTGGCCAGTCGCAGCCGTCACAGCCCGCCCGCCGACAGGTGCTGCCGGTGCCGAGATGGTCAGTTGGCGGCGGCGTCGTGCCGCGACACGCGCCACTCGTGCCCACGCCGGTAGCAGAGCGGCGGCCTCTGAGTCCGCAACCACCTACGCCCGAGCGGCTCGTTAGACCGGTGACGTCCCGTTACAGGCCTCGGCGTACGGCTTCACTGGAAGGTTCAGCAGCAGATGTCATCGCAACACGATATGAGCGGTCCCCTGAGACGACTCCCGGTGCAGGGCCGCAGCGTCGCGAGGGTGCAGCGGATCCTTGACACCTGTGCCGCACTCCTCGATGAGGTGGGCTACGACCGATTGACGACCACCCTCATCGCGGAGCGTGCCGATGTGGCCATCGGCTCGGTCTACCAGTTCTTCCCGGACAAGCGGGCCATCGTGCAGGCCTTGATACAGCGCAACTTGGAGGCGTACCTGCAGCGGGTAATGGATCGGTGCGACCGGGAAGGCCTGACGCACTGGTCGGAAGGCGTGGATGCTGGCATTGACGAGTACATCGTCATGCACAGGACGTTCCCGGGATTCCGCGCGCTGCACTTCGGCGATGCGCTGAGTGTGCGGCATGGGACCGAAGAGTCTGACAGTAGCGAGATCGCCTGCCACCTCGCGCGAGCACTGATTGAACGTTTCGCCGTCGCCGACAGTGAGCGTCTGTACGTCGTCCTGCAGATCGCGGTCACGGCCGCCGACGCGCTCATCAAGCTGGCGTTTCGGCGGCGAGCGGAGGGCGACGAGGAGGTTCTCGGCGAAGCGAGGGGCCTCGCACGCGAATACCTGCGTCCTCACCTGATACTGCACGGGGTAGGCGGGGACGAATAGGGACGGCGTGTGGCGAGAGGCAGCGTGCATGAGGCCGCGAAGCGGAAGCCCGAGCCAGTCGACCCAGTCAGGTGCAACTGCCCGGCCGTCGTGGATCGACCCGGTCGCTCGCCGAAACCCCGCGAGCGGCGCGAGTCTCTCGACTACGAGGTCTACGGTCCACGGCGGACAGCAGCATGCCGGGAACCAGGTGGTTGATATCGACGTCGCCACCGTGCGCTACGAGGATGCTGCGGCCTCCCGCAGCGCGGCGACGGCCGTCCGCGCCGCCGGCGTGTGGGCGACTGCGTCGTGCACCACCACATGGATCGAACGGACCGGCGTCGGGCGGACCACTCGGACGCAGGTCACGCCGTCGGGCAGGTGCGCCGCGCCGAGCGCGGGGAGCACCGTGAGGCCGATGCCGGCGGCGACGAGGGCGAGCGCCGTCGGGTAGTCGTGCGCCTCGACCCGGAAGGCCGGGCTGAAGCCGGCGGCGGTGCAGGCCTCGATGAGGTTGGCGCGGCACCAGCCGCGGGCGAAGTCGTTGTCGACCCAGCGCTCTTCGGCGAGGTCGGCCAGGTCCACCTCCTCCTGCCCGGCGAGGCGGTGCGCGGTGGGCAGCGCGGCGACGTAGGGGTCGTCGAGGAGGTGATGGGCGGTGAAGCCGGATCCGGGGTCGAACCCGGTACGCGCCACTACCACCTGCACATCGGCGCGTTCCTCCGGGCTGATCGGGATGTTCTCCTTCAGTTCGAGGTCGAGCCGGACATTGGGGAGTTCCGCGAGCACGCGGCGCACCACGAGCGGCATCCATGCCGCGCCCACCGACGCGAAGTACGCGATGGACAGCGCGCCGGTGCGCCCGGTCCGCAGGTCGGCGATCAGCGACTCGGCGGCACCGAGCCGGGCGAGCACCCGGTCCGCCTCGGCAGCGAGGGCGTGCCCGGCGGCGGTGGGCCGCAGACCCCGCCCCGCTCGCGACAGGAGGGTGAGGCCCGTCTCGCGCTGGAGCGCGCTGAGGTGCTGGCTGACGGCGGACGGCGTGTAGCCGAGGTTCGCGGCGGCCGCTTGAACGGACCCGGAAGCGACGACAGAGCGGAAGACGCGGAGGCGGTGGACGTCGAGCACGTCACAACCGTAAAGCCAGACTGAATCGTTGTGAAGAAACAGTCGCTGGTGCTGAACAATCGGGCGCACGAGAATCGCCGTATGACGCCCGCGCAGCTTACCGTCGCCCCGACCCGGCCACACGACACCGAGGGCGACCGCGACCGCACGGCGTACCCCCGGCATTGGCCGACCCTCGCCGCCGCCGGGACCACGGTGTTTCTGTGGGCGTCGGCGTTCATCGGCATCCGCTTCGCCGGGCACGACTACTCTCCCGGCGCCATGGCGCTGGGCCGCATGGCGGCGGCGTCCATCGCGCTGAGCGCGTTCGTGGCAGTCACCGCCAGGCTGCGTCGCCGCAGCGCCCGGCCGGGGCACGCCGCACCGGGGCCGGACGGCGCGGCACCCCGCGGGGCCGCCCTGCGTAGCCGAGGCACCCTGGGGCTGATCGCGCTCTGGGGGGTGGCGTGGTTCGGCGGCTACAACGTGGCGCTTAACGCCTCAGAGCAGCTGGTGGACGCCGGAACGGCGGCACTGCTGGTGGCGGTCGCGCCTCTTCTCGTCGCGGTGGCCGCGGTCCTCGTCCTGGGCGAACGGCTCACCGGCCGGCTCGGCGTCGGGGTGGCGATCGCCTTCGCCGGCGTCGCCCTGATCGCGGCCAGCGGCTTCACCGGGCACGCCGACAAGGTCGGCGTCGCACTCGCGCTGCTCTCGGCCCTGCTGTACGCCTTCGGCGTACTGCTGCAGAAGCGCCTGCTGGCGCGCGTGGATGCCGCGACGATGACCTGGCTCGGCGCGCTGGCCGGGACTGCGGCGCTGCTGCCGTTCGCCCCCACGTTCATCGCGCAGCTCACCACCGCCCCGCCGGCGGCGAGCCTGGCAGTGCTTTATCTGGGTGTGTTCCCGACCGCGATCGGCTTCCTCACCTGGGGCTACGTCCTGTCCCAGTGGACCGCGGGACGCACCACCGCCGCGACGTACCTCTCACCGCCGGTGGCGGTCCTGCTGTCGTGGACGCTGCTGGGCGAGGTACCGGCGCCGCTCGCCCTGCTCGGTGGCGCGCTCTGCCTCGGCGGCGTGATCCTGGCGACGCGCCGCTGACTCCAGGCCGGCCGGGCCGGTCGCGACCAGGCTAAAGTCGCCGCGTTCGGCCGCATGCTGTCGCTGATCGTCAAGGCAGAAGAGCGCTGCTCGACGAGCTCAGAGGTCTCCGTCAGACCACATTTCCCGTGTCGAGGGTGACTGGCTGCCTGAGGATGGTGCGTTGCTTGTCGGGTGCTACCTTGCGGAAGTCGCTGAGGTAGATCTCGTGGTGAGTTCCGGTCATCCGAAGCCGGTTGGCGGGGATGTATTGGTGATGTAGTTGTGCCAGCACGTCGGCCTCGTCGTCGAAGGAACCGACGTGCAGCGTCTGCACGCAACGCCCTTCGGACAGTTCTTGCAGGCGGACGTCGTCGAGACGTGCCGGCCGGTGCTTGGCGCCGGCTTGCTCGATGGCGGTGGTGAACATGGGTTGGTCGATCCAGTCGGGGACCATGAGCATCAGCGTCCAGCGCCACCGTGACTTGTGCCGTGCGGTGGTGAAGGACGCCATGTCCTCGGCCCACCACAGGCCTTCCAGGGGCGATACGACGTAGTCCCGCCCGAGGTTGCGCTTGCTGGCGAACTTCAGCTTGTACGCCACCGGGTAGAGCGCCTGGATCGCCTCGGTGAAGGCGGGCGAGGTGTTGGGGTCGCCGTGGCCGTCGATCATGAGGTACTGCATGTCGGGTACGTCGACGATCCGGAACCGGCCCTGCTGTGCTCGGTAGGCGTCAAGCGTCTTCTTGAAGTCAATCTTGTCGTCGGTCTTGTTCGTCACGGGGCACCTGGACTCGGGCGACGAGCCACTGCCTTTCTGCATCCATGAGGCTCAGGGAATAGGAGAACACCTCGCGCGCCGCGCGCGGGAGGGGCGCTTGCGTCTGCTGCGCCGCCTGGACCGCGGCGATCCGGGCTTCGAGCTGCGCCAGCCGGGTGCGCAGCGCCTGCTCGTACTGCTGCGCCGTAAGCATGGACAGGTTGGCGACGCCGACCAGCAGTGGGTGCGGGGTGGGCCGTGCCTCGGCGATGAAGGCCAGCGCGTTACGTGCCGCGACCCGGCGGCCCTCGGCGGTGGGGTGGTAGACACGGCGCGACTTGGGGGCGAGCGGAGCCTCCGGGACATGGAGCAGGCCGCGCTGCTCCAACTTCGTCAGCAGGTAGTAGATCGAGGAGAACCCGATGTCGGTCCACTGCCGTATGCCCCGCTGCTCGATCACCTGCTGCAGGTCGTAACCGTGCTGCGGCCGTTCGATGACCAGGCCCAACACGGTCAGCTCAGCAGGAGTCAGCTCCATCGTGGGATTCTAGCACTAGAATAGGGCGGGGCTGGGCATGCTGTTCCCGTCGGCGACACGGAGCCCATGACCTCGATCGTGGCAGAGCGCTTGTGCGGCTCCATCCCGATGACCACACGATCTGACGTGCCACGCAACGCGTCCTCCGATGGTCGATCCACCTGGTTGTCGAGCCGGGAGGGCAACGCTACTTCGAGTAGGGCCAACCCCTTTGAGCCTCTCTCCGCCCTGGGGCGACGCCCGGGCCGCGCAGGCCAAGTGAGAGCCACACGACCGGCGTGGGCAGCGAAAAGGAGAGCGACAACCCGGGCGCCTCGACCGAAGCCTGGCCGGGCCACGGTCGTAGGTCAAGGAAACAAGTAGCCGATGTGCGCCGGGGGCTTGGGGGGTCGCAGCGGCGATGAGTTTCGTTGCGGTGTCCAGTCTGTACTCCCATACACCCCGATCTCCCGACTCTCGAGGAGAGCGTCATGAGCGCTACGTACAGGAGGCAAGCGTGAAGCTTCTTCTCACGTCCGCGGGCGTCACGAACCCGAGCATCCGCGATGCGCTGGTCGACCTGCTGGGCAAGCCGATCGCCGACTCCAGTGCCCTCTGCATCCCTACGGCGGCCCACCCCATGGGCGGGCCAGCCTCGGCCTGGCGCTTCATCACCGGTCAGACGCCGCTACCCATGTGCAGCCTGGGCTGGAAGTCGCTGGGCGTCCTCGAGCTGACGGCGCTGCCCAGCATCGGCGAGGAGCGGTGGGTCCCCTGGGTCCGGGAGGCTGACGTCATGCTCGTGGCCGGCGGCGATGCGACGTACCTGTGCCACTGGATGCGGCAGTCCGGGCTGGCGGACCTCCTGCCGTCGCTGCGGGACACCGTCTGGGTGGGGCTGAGTGCTGGGAGCATGGTGCTGACTCCCCGGATCGGTGCGGACTTCGTCGAGTGGCAGTCCGCGCCCGACGACCACACACTGGGAGTCGTCGACTTCTCGATCTTCCCGCACCTAGGTCTCGAGCCGGACAACACCATGGCTGGTGCCGAGCAATGGGCGGCCGAGATCGCCGGTCCGGCCTACGCAATCGACGACCAGACGGCCATCAAGGTGACCGACGGCACCGTCGAGGTCGTCTCCGAGGGGGCACTGGAAGCGATTCCCCTCCTAGCCGCGGCCAACGATGATCGGCGTGGCGAAGCACCCGCTCATGCCGCAGTCCGCAGCCCGTGCGCGCCGGACGCCGAGAAGCACGTCACGCCTCGTGGCGGGAGCGGGTTCGGCTAACCAGCATCTTCCGCACGTGCAGCCGCGAACGCCTCATCATTCGTAGTACTGAACCAAGCAGAACTCATGGCCCTCCGGATCTGCCATGACGACGACCACGCCCTCGTCGTATTGATGCCGTTCACCCGTCGCCCGGCCGCCCAGCTTGATTACCGCCGCCACGGCCTCCTCAATGTCGTCGACCGTGACGTCGAGGTGTATCCGCACCTTGCCAGCTGCAGGCTCGGACACCGGCTGAAACACCAACCGCGGCTGAGGATCACCCCGTTCGCCGAGGTAGATCCAGCCATCCTGCGACGGTCCGGGTTCCCGACCCAGCAAGGCGCTCCAAAATCGGGCCACGCGTTCGGGATCGAGGCAGTCGATCGTCACACCAGACCATGTGTACGTCACGTGCAGGATCCTGACAGATCTTCGGATCTACCCAGTGGAACTCCCGACATGTCCAGGGCGACGTTCCCCGCGCTGATCTGCCGCTGACCGCGCGCCGCTGAGGGCCGTCGAGTTCGTTCGCCGTCCGGGTGAGTAGTAACTCCGGGTAACAGCGGCAGCCACCGTGCGGCAACCCGTCGCGGAGGCGTCTTCCGTCTCGGCGATCCTGGCCGCCGGGGTGGAGGACCCGTACACCCAGGCGCATGGTCCCAACGAGAGCCTGCACCTGGGGAGTTAGGGCGGGCCTGCCTCGCCGAGGCGCTGCTGCTACATAACGTGGCGACCATCGTTTGACGGAAGTCCGACCTGCCGCTGGGCTGTGCTGGTGGGTGCCGGCGGCGCGGGGGCGTCGGGTCAGCCGGCGAGGCCGCCGGGGGAGGCGGCGGCCACCGCGCCCCGAGCGGCGCCGTGGCGGCCGGCGGCGGCACGGTAACGGAAGACGTGACGGTAGGTCTGCGGGGTCACCCCGCTGACCTTGCCGAAGTGCTGACGGAGGTTGGCACCCGTGCCGAAGCCGCTGCGATGGGCGATCCGCTCCACCGACTCGTCCGTGGTCTCCAGCAGCTCCTGCGCCAGCCGCACCCGTTGCTCCAGGAGCCACTGCAACGGAGTCGTGCCCAGCGTGTCGCGGAACCGACGGGCGAAGGTGCGGGGGCTCAGGTTCGCGTGCCGGGCCAGGTCGTTGACGGTGAGGGGCTGGTCGAGCCGGGCGCGCGCCCACTCCAGCACCGGGCTGAGCTCGTCGGGTGACGCGCCGCGTACCGGTGGCGCCGGGTACTGGGCGTGCTCACCGGGGCGGTGCGGTGGCACCACCATCCGACGCGCGACCTCGTGCGCGACCGCCGCGCCGTGGTCGCGACGCACGAGGTGCAGGCACAGGTCTATCGCCGCGGCCGTACCGGCCGAGGTGAGGATGTCGCCCTCGTCCACGTAGAGCACTCGGGGATCCAGGTCGACCAGCGGGTACCGGGCGGCGAAGTCCTGGGCGTTCATCCAGTGGGTGGTGGCGCGTCGGCCGTCGAGCAGACCGGCCGCCGCCATCACGTACGCGCCGGTGCAGATGCCCACGATGCGCTTGCCCCGTGCGTGCGCCACTCGCAGCGCCTCGACCAGGTCGGCCGGTGGTTGCACCTGGGTTGCCCGCGCACAGGCGGGGACCAGCACCGTGTCGGCCTCGACGAGGTCGTCGAGGCCGTACGTCGGGTTGAGCCAGGCACCGCCGGTGGCGCTCACCGGGCCCGGCTCGGCCGCACAGAGACGCATCTCGTACCACGGATCGGCGATGTCACGCCGGTCGGTGCCGAACACCTCCTGGGGCACCGCCAGCTCGAAGATCGGCAGGCTGTCGGTCACCGCCACCGCGACGACGTGCTGTCCCATGGCAGAAATCTACCGCGCCCCGGCGCTAATCCGGCTGTTGCGCGTGGGCGGTGCCATCGAGGGTTGACGTCATGGCAGAGACACAATCCGCTCCGGCGGCGGGCGGTCGGTTGACCGTCGCGCAGGGCACCGCACTCTATGTCGGCGCCGTTCTGGGCACCGGCGTCATCGCACTTCCCGCGCTGGCGGCCGAGGCGGCCGGACCGGCCTCACTGCTCGCCTGGCTGCTGCTCGTGGTCGTGTCCGCCCCATTGGCGGCGACCTTCGCCGCGCTCGGCAGCCGCTACCCCGACGCCGGTGGTGTCTCCACGTACGCCCGCATGGCCTTCGGTCCCCGGGCCGCTGCCGTTGTCGGCTGGTGCTTCTACTTCGCGGTCCCGCCGGGCGCCGCCGCGGCGGCGCTCTTCGGCGGCGCGTACGTCGAGGCCGCCGTCGGCGGTGGTGGGCGCACCGTGGCGATCACCGCCCTCGGGCTCATGGTTGTCGTGACCCTGACCAACTTCTTCGGGGTGAAGCTGGCGGGGCGGGTGCAACTGGCCCTCGCCGGCGTCCTGGTGACGTTCCTGCTGTTGGCCGTCTTCCTGTCGCTGCCGCACGCCTCGTCCGGCAATCTCGAGCCTTTCGCCCCCCATGGGTGGACGGCCATCGGCCCCGCAGCCGCCCTGCTGGTGTGGAGCTTCGTGGGTTGGGAGGCGATCACGCACCTGACGGCGGAATTCCGTCACCCGGAGCGGGACCTGCCGCGAGCGACCGCCGCGGCGGTCGTCGTGGTCGGGGTGCTCTACCTGGCGGTCGCCTTCGCCATCATCTCGGTGCTGGGGCCGGCGGCGGCCGAGGCCGACGCACCGCTCGGCGAGCTGTTCGCCGTGGCCCTCGGCGGCGACGCCCGCTGGCTCGCGGCGGCGGCGGCCCTGCTGCTCACGTTCGGCGCGATGAACGCCTACTACGCCGGCGCGGCCAAGCTCGGTGCGGCCCTCGGTCGGGACGGCGCGCTGCCCAACTGGCTCACCCGCGGCAGTGTGGCCGGTGAGGTGCCCCGGCGCAGCCTGGCGCTCAACGCGGCGCTGTCTTCCCTCGCCCTGTTCACGGTCGTCGTCACCTCGGTGGGCCCACGACCGCTGGTCCTGCTCACCACCGGGTCGTTCGTCACCGTCTACGCCGTCGGCGTGGCGGCGGCGCTGCGGTTGCTGCCCCGCCGCAGCAAGACGTGGTACGCCGCGCTGGTGACGGTCGGGGCGGTGCTCTTCCTGCTGGTGATGACCGGCGTCTACCTGGTCTGGCCGTTGACCGTCACCGGTGCCGCTCTGCTCTATCTCCGCGTGAGCGCAGGGCGGAGCGGGGCTCGCGCGGGCGACCGGACGGCCGTCGTCGACGACGCCGAGGGGTCCTTGACCGGCGCCGGGTCAGCGCAGGCCGGCCGCACCGACGTCCGGGCCTGAGGGGCCGGCGTTGGTGACCACGGCGGACACGATGCACTGGAACCGCTGGCCGACGTCGGCACGCGGCTGGCACACCACGGCCGTTTCGCTCAGCTGCACCTCGGGGCGGTGGAACACCGGAAAGACGTGTTCGAAGGCGACGGTGTTGTTGATGAGGTCTGGGTCGGTGACGCCGGGGGTGCTGACGTCGTCAGCTGGTAGTGAACGTCATCGGTAGATCGACGGTTGGCTGCAGCGTATCCGGACCTTGAAGTCGACGACGGCGGACTGCCCGCGTGCCAGCTGCCAGCTCCCGTGCGTCTGCGCGGGTTCGGCGGTGCAGTCGTGCGGCACGGTGACGGTCAGCGTGTCGGTGTCGGTGACGTCGGCGTAGCCGTCGTTAGGCGGCCGCCCGGCGGCCGCAACAACGACCCCGCCCCGCGCTACGACGTCCACGCCGCGACCACCACGATCGCCAAGACACCGGCTGCAAAGAAGACGAAGTCTGTTAATCCCGTCCACGCCGCACAGGTTAAAGATCAAGTTATCGATGTGGTGACGGGCCGTCGAGCACGTGTCTTTTTCTGCCGCTGAGAACCCGATGGACGAGTGATCGGCTGAACTGAACCCCGGCGATCGGGGATGAGGAGGGGCACGAATTGCTCAGCGCAGCCGTGTAGTGCCGCCGTTCGCAACCTCTTGGGTGATATCTCGCGGTGCAGCGGTGTGGTTCGATGACGATCCGAATGGGACGCAGACTAGCTGCAGCAGCCCGCAACGTTCGGGGCGGCGCAGGAGAGGGGGTGCCACGTGAGCCGAGCAGCAAAATGGCTGGTCAGCCTGGCAGTCGGCGGGGCGGTATCGGTTGCCGCTTTTCTGTTGGTTGCACAACTCGCGTCAGCGAGCTCCCACCGGTGGACCTTGGCGATGGCCGGCGTGGCCTCCATCCTCGGCTTGTCCGCTTCCATCGCCGCGAGCTGGGCAAATGCGGGCAACGAGAAGCCGTCTCTCTCGGTTGGAAGCCATACTGTCAGCCGCACGAAGATCAAGGGGGGTCCTGGCCCAACGGCTGCCGTCATGGGTGATGTCGGGATCAATACTGATCCCCCGGCGAGAGGGCAATCTCCTCAGTCGCCCCCGACGCAGCCGTGACCAGGCCAGCCGAGAGCCCCGGGGGGCAGCAGCAGAACGTCAAGGGCAGCACCATCAAGGGTGGTGCTGGGCCGACGGCGGGGGTCATGGGAAGTGTCGCTGTCCATCACGGTGACGTCTACCGTGAAACCACCAACTTCTTCTTTGTCAACAACACCTCGTATCCTCGGGCCACCATCGAGGAAAGTTGTGAGCTACTCGAGAGCCACGGCTCGCGAAGGGCCCTCGAGCTGCTTCGGAAGCAGAAGGATGAGGGGTATCGGCGGCTGTTGCTGCGTAAGCTTCCCCCGGAGAAGGCGGTGGGCATTATCGAGGTGATGGCCGTGCAGCTCGATGGCCACCTCGACTGCGCGAATCACCTTGGCCCCTTGGACGCCGAACATGCGCTGCCGCTGCTGCGTGCGCTTGATCCCCTGATCCAATCGAAGATCGTCGCGTGGATGGACCGCGACGATGCTGCGCGCCTTCTCGCCGCTCTGGCCGCTGATCCGAAAGGCGCCGTCGAGGCCAGTCATCTCATCGGGCGGGTCGCCGCGTCGAAGACCGGTCACCTCGCGGGCCCGCAAGGGGCTGCCGCCATCCTTCCGTTAAGCCCGGAAGTACTGGCACACCTGCCATTCGAACCGGCCACCGCCCTGATGCTATGCGCGTTGGGCGAACGCGTTCTCCCCGTACTTGATGTCATCGGCAGCGAGGCAGCCAGCCGCCATCTGTCGGGGATGGCGGCGCAACGGCCGGCCGCCGTGGCGGCCCTCCTCAACCGTGATGACTCGGTTGCCCGAATGGTGCCGTGGATCAACGGAGCCTCCGCCGAAGTCCTCGCTGCTGTATTCGCCTGGATGAGCCCACCTGCGGTCATTCGTCTGCTCAATGCCCTCCGGGCTGACCGTGCCGCTGGCTTGCTCGCGCAGCTGCCCGCCGGGCGATGGCTAGAGGGCATGAACCGGACCAAAGCTGCTGCGGTTATCGACACGCTCACGGCGAGGGATCCTTCCGCAGCGGTGAAAGTCCTTCATCGATGTGACCTGATAGCTGGCGCCGAACTGATCGCCCGCATGGGAACTACCCCAGACCGTCGTCCCGTACTTCTCCGTCAGATGCCGCCAGCTAACGTGCTTGTCCTACTCGCCGAACTGAACCGGGTCGAGCCTGAGCTAGCGAAGTCTCTCCTGCTGTCCGAACCCCGCGGACCGTCGTACCTGGGAACTTGGCCGTCGTGGGCCGCCACGAAGGCGTTGATCAACGTGGCGCCGCACTACTTGCAACGGGGCCGGGCCGATCAACAGCAGCGGCTGCCCGAGACACTCCGCCTTCTACTGCGTACTTGGTTGACCGTCAGGCTGGCCGCAGGGGGGTGGACGGCAAAACTTCGTCCGCGGCGCCGACGTGATGCGCTGTCCGCCGCTGTCGGCGCGGTCACCGCTGTAGCAATGACCCTCGTCATAACTGCCCCCGCCCGCCCGGACCAATCAGCCACCGCCGCCGGCCCTGCCGCATCCCCGAGCCATCCGTCAGGCAGCGCAAAGGCGGCTCCTATCAGCATTCCCCGCTTTCCGTCGGATCTGCCATTGACGAGCAATCGATTGTTATGGAAGATCGACGAGTGCCCCGGCTGGACTGAAGAGACCGCGTTTCGCAGCGACCCCATCGACCGCGTCACGATGCTTCGGCTGGTCTGCACCCTTCATAAGAGCGCGCCCGCAACCCAGGTGGCCTATCTCCAGTACCCGCCCGATGCCGTTCCCTACAGCAACAGGCCCACCGAGCAGTACCCCATCCCGTCCGGATCGCCTGGGGCTACCGTCTACCGCCTCGTCACCCCAGACAGACGTCAAGGAGAACAGGCCCCCGCGTGGTCACGGGCTGACGGTCGGCGTGGACAGTACATGGAGTACCTTCCCGACAAGCACAAGTCGGCAATCTGGCTGGAGGAGGAAGTCCTGCCGGCGCAAGCTGTCGTGCTCTTCGGACCAGACCCCTACGGCTTGAGCGAAGCGGAGCTCGCCGCGTTGTTCGCAGAGCTACGTGGCGTCCTCACTCGGCACGGCTACATCCTTGAGACGTAGCCGGAATTGAATTCCTCCTCGTTATGCGTTCCCGGGAGGACGTCGGGTACGAGCCAGGCGCCGAGCGGTTCGGTGTGTAGGGCGTCGGCGGTGAGGGTGGCGATGGCGCGTGTGTCGGTTCAGCGAGCGGCGCGGATGCGGGGCACGGCGGGCACGTCTCGGATCCTTCGTTGTGGGCCGAAGCTAGCGGTAGGCGGCGGTGGCGAGGTCGCCGATGGTGGCGTCGACGGCGGCGACGATGTTGCGTACGGCCTGGTAGTGCTGGTCGGCGATCGCCGCCAGGTGTGTGGTGACCGTGGTGGTGTCTTGGTCGAGGTAGAGGTGTTCCGCGAGGCCGAGGACTGCGGTGAGGCCGGCGAGGGCGCGGTGTGGTTGTCGGGTTTGTTCCCGGCCGGCGATGAGGTAGCGCAGCCGGGATCGGGCGACGACCGCCCATTTGCTATCGGTGGCCTGGTAGCTGTCGGCGCGCAGGAGGCCGGCCAAGGCGTCGCCGGCTGTGCTGGCGCAGGATGCCGGCGGCAACGAGCCTGGCTCGGGTCCGGTCGTACATGTCGGTGGAGAAGGTCCGAAGCCACATCTTCAGCGGCGGGGCAGCGTGCCGGATGGTGGCGAAAGCGAAGTCGTCCATCAGGTCGCCGACGGGTGTGTCGGTGTGCAGGCGGATGCGCTGGTCGGTGACGGGACGGGTGCCGTCGCGGGGGCTGAGGTGGATCCGTCCGGCGAGGAACGGGTCGAACAGCACGGCGCCGGCGAGGCCGAGGGCGAGGGATCCTTTCGGCAAGTCATGGCGCAGGCGCGGACCGCCGTCCGTGCGATCTGCTGACGTGGGAGTCTTGAGTGGCTACTGGTCGTTGTCTCAGGACCCCCGACCACGGCTCAAGATTTCAGGCTGCGGATGAGCCCCGGTGCAGTTGGCGGATCCGGTCGGTGTCCTGGCTGGCGAAGTCGGGGTCGGCGTAGATGGCCACCCGGTTGATGAGGCCGTCGCGGAACTCGAACACGTTGCAGAAGGCGCCCTGAGAGATTGTGCCGTCCGGCCAGCGGGTGCCGTCGGGCATGACACCCCGTTCCCGCCCCTCGACGACCACCGTCGAGCCGGAGCTGATGAAGTGGAGGTCGTCGTGCTCGAACCGCCCGCCGAGCGCGCCGAGTGTCTGCGCGAGCTGGCCGATCTCGGCCTTGCCCCGAGCGAGTCCGAACTTGGGGAAGTACGCCGTGGCGTCATCGGTGAAGAGGTCGAGCAGAGCCGGGTCGCCGGCGTCGACCAGGCGGAAGTACTCCTGGGCCCGGGCGGTAAGCATGTTGTGGTCGGTGTTCTTCATGCTTCTTACGCTCCTGTTCCTGTCGGGTTGACGGGTTGTCGCAACCCGTCAGTCGGGTATGTCGCTGGGAGGGGGCTGGGCGTCTGGTTCGCGGCGCGGAACCGGTCGAGGTATCACCAGACAATTGGCGAACTGAGCATCGCTAGAGCCTCTTCGGCACCTTGATGCCGGCTTGGGCCAGAACGTTGCGGGTGGTTTCACCGTCGCGCCGGCCGGCCTCTGCTGGGTCCATCGCGTCGGCGACCCGGGAGAAGGTTTCGGGGCCGGCCTGGCGCAGGTTGCCCTTCTCGGCCACGATTCGCACCACGTCCACCACCGGGATGTCACCCTCCCCGGCGAAGGCCCGGTAGTTCAGCCCGTCGTCGGCGAGGCTCTCACCCTGCGGCTCGCGCGCGCCGTCGGCGAGCTGCGCGCTCCACAGGAACCGGGCCGGGATGGAGCGCAGCAGCTCCAGGTCGAAGTCGCCGCGGAAGAAGTGCCACGTGTCGATCGTGATGCCGCTGTTCGGCCGGTCCGCCTGGCGGACGATTGTCCAGGCGTCGGAGAGGTTGGGCACCCCGAACACCGGGACGAACTCCAACTGCACGTCCATGCCGGCGTCGGCGGCGCGGTCGCAGAGCTGCGCGAAACCTTCGGTCAGTACGTCGACCGGCGGGGCCTGGGAGACGGCGAAGGCGGGGAAGGCCAGGATCGTGCGTACTCCCAGCCGCTCGGCGATGGCGAAGGCGTCCCCAGCGGCCGGGTCGAACTTGTCCTTCAGAGCTCCGCCGCCGGCGGCGAGGTCGATCGGCGCCCAGTCGGCGAAGGCCTCGAAGTGCCGGATCGGCACTCCGGCGTCCTCGGCCATGCCGATCATGGCCTGCGGCGACAGTCCCGATCCGCCCGCCGCGCGGTAGGTGTCCGCCCCGACGGCCATGCTGGTGAATCCGCCGGCCTGCGCGGCGCGGACGTGTTCGACGAACGGCTTGGTCCGTACCGGCCCGGGCCAGAAGACCAGGTCGAGGTTGGGCTCGTCGGTCATGAGAGGTTCCTTCTGCGAGAGGTGGTTGATGTGGCGAACAGGTGGCGTGGCTGGCTCCGGAGCCGCGTCTCGGGCAGCCCGCGCCGCTTTACCCGCTTCGGGTGTCCGTGAACGGTCGAGCGCTGGCGCCGGGTGTGGCCGGGCCCGGTGTGGCGGTGGGATTGGCGGCGCGGGCGGCTCACGCCGCGGCGGTCACCAGCTGGTCCTCGGGTTCGGTCAGTCCGGACTGCCGGCGACCGCGCGGGAGGATCAGGTAGGTCAGGGCGAGCCCGATGAGGCTCAGCGCTGCCCCGACGAGGCCGGTCCAGCGCACCGCGCCGGCCGCGAGGATCAGCCCCCCGCCGATGGACCCGGCGGCGGCGCCGAGGTTGAGCGCGCCCACGTTGACCGCGACGGCGAACGTGGGCGCCTTGCCGGCGTGGTGCAGGATCATGGCCTGCAGGGGGGCGATGATGGCGGTGCCGAGCAGGCCCAGCAGCAGCACGGCGAGCACGGCGGTCGGCTGCCACACGACCGCGAACGGGATGAGGGCCAGCACGCCGGTGAGGCCCCCGAGTACGCCGCGTACCGTCGTGCTCATCGACCGGTCGGTGAGCCGTCCGGCGGCGATGTTGCCGACGAGGCTGCCCGCGCCGTAGGCCAGCAGCAGCCCGGAGACGGTCGCCGGCGAGAAGTGAGCGACCCGGGTCAGCAGCGGCGCGATGTAGGTGAAGACGACGGTGACACCGGCGAAGGCGACCGCCGCGGTGGCGACCGCCAGCAGCACCGGCTTGCGGGTCACCACGTAAAGCTCGTCACGGATGCGGGTGGAGGGCGCGTCCCGGCGCGGCAGGACGACCGCGAGCAGGACGGTGGCGAGCAGGGCGAGCACGGTCAACGCGAGGAACGGCGCCCGCCAGCCGGCCGCCTGGCCGAGCATCGCACCGAGCGGTACGCCCAGCAGGGTGGCCACGGTGAACCCGGACGCGACGGCCGCGATCGCCGTACCGACCTTCTCGGCGGGCACCAGTGTGGTCGCCATCACCACCGCGATGGCCAGGAAGGCGGCGTGGCTCAGCGCGGAGACCACCCGGCCCACCAGCAGCATCTCGTACGATCCGGCGAACGCGCACAGGGCGCTGCCCACCGCGAACATGAGCACCATCGCCAGCGCCAGGCCCTTGCGCGGCATGCGGGACGTGGCCATGGCGACGAGCGGCCCGCCGATCACCACACCGAGGGCGTACGCGGTCACCGCCTGCCCGGCGGTGGCCTCCGACACCCGCAGGTTCTCCGCCACCTGCGGCAGCATGCCGGCGATCAGATACTCCGCGGTGCCGATGATGAAGACGCTGGCAGTGAGCGCGGCCAACGAGAGCACATTCTTCTTCATGTCGGCGATGCTAAAGTTTGACATCGGTGTGAGAGTCCACCGTTGCCCAGGTGAGCCACCACACACCCACGCCCACACCCACCCGACGGGAGGCAGGCATGCGGATCGGTGAGCTGTCCCGACGTACCGGTGTCAGCGAGCGGCTGCTGCGCTATTACGAGGAGCAGCACCTGCTGAAGCCCCAGCGGCGCCCGAGCGGCTACCGCGAGTACAGCGAAGCCGACGTCGGCACGGTGCGCCGCATCCGCAGCCTGCTCGCCGCGGGCCTGAGCACCACGACCATCGCCACCGTCCTGCCGTGCGTGCGAGAAGAGGGTGAGCGGCTCGTGCCGACCTGCTCGGTCATGCTGGCCGACCTCACCCAAGAGCGCCGGCGGATCATCCAGGCCATCAACGACCTGCAGGCCTCGCGGGACGCGCTCGACACCGTCATCGCCGCCGCACCCGCCGACATCCGGTCGGCGGCCAACTCCGCCTACTGATCCGTCTCGCAAGCAACGCGGCGGCCGCACCGGACGTCATGGGGCGCGGGCGCACGTCGGGCGGCCTGCGGTGGACGGGTGCATCAGCCGCCGTCAGGCCGGCGGGCGCTACGCCCAGGTCGTGCGCCCCTCGTCGCCTGGGCCGAATACCCCTACCGCATTCGCCGCCGAAACAGCGACGACGCTGCCACCCTCACCGACCGCGGCCACAATCTCGTCGTCGTACCGTCCGCTCTCCTCGTTCTTGGGGGCGGCCGTGCCCGTTTCGTGCCCGATGTGGCGGTCAACACCGGGCAACATCGGCACTTTGACGACGTCAACTCGAACGCTCCGTGTTGCTCGACCAGCCGGCACTGCTACCCAGGGTGTAGATCAATCCGATTTCTAAGCTGACAGTGCAGGTTCGACTCCGGTTACCAGCTTCACGCGAAGGCCCAGACCAGGGCTTAGTCCCCGTCGAGGCCGCGGTACGTGCCGGAACTGTCGGCGGCTTCAGCGACCTCGTCAAAGTCCAGATTCGCGATGGTGAGGTTGGTCGAGACGTCCGCGAACCAGCGGGGCGGTACCCGGAAGGTACGGCCGGGCTCGTGGGCCAGATCGACGGCGAGCAGCGGGCGCTCGACGTCGGTCATCGTGGTTGCATCGGCGAGGAAGAGGTAGATCAGCTTATCTTCGTGGCTCGCCGCGTTGTCCGCGTCGACCAGCTCGTGGAGGCTCAGGCTCGCGTAGTTCGGGTCGCTAACGAAGGTTGCGCTGTCGTGGCCCTCCCAGGTGTGCAAGGCCGTCTTCAGGGCTTCCCATGCCGCATCGTCGGTGAAGTCCGTACGGAGAACCAGCGACGTGAGGTCGTCCGGCTGAGGCAGAGATATCACGACGAGGATGCTCCCAGCCCTCCGCCCGGCTGACCACGCTCTGGGGCACACATGGGGCACAAGACACCGTGAAACGCCGTCAAGTAACACTGAATGATGGCAGCTGAGACGCCGTACGAGCAGGCGCTGCGCGCCGTTCCCGCCGGTGGCGGGACAGCCGCTCTAAGTTCCGCTTCAACGTCTGAGCCCGGCCCGTTCCCGCAGGTCAGCCCGTTGGGTCGTCGCTTTCACCCCGGGGGCACAGCCCCACGCGTCATCGACGGCGCGGCGGGTGCGTGCCTCCGAGTCCGGCATCAGGTGGCCGTAGGTCGACAGGACCAGGGTCGCGTTCTCGTGCCCCAGCCGTTCGGCGACCACGATGACCGACTCGCCCTGCATCAGCAGGACCGAGGCGTAGTGATGCCGCAGATCGTGACTCGGTCGGCTCGATGCTACGGACGGGCAGGGTGATGGTGCGCCGCAAGACCCGGGTCGGCGGGTCGCGCCTGGGGGTTAATGGCCGCCGTCCTCTTGCTCCTGCTGAAAAGCTCGCAAGACGTAGGCGGCGACGAATGCGCCCAGGAGGCCTCCGATCACCGGGCCGATGATGTAGAGCCAGAAGTCGTCGAGCTGCCCCGAAACGATCATCGGGCCCAGAGCGCGAGCCGGATTGACTCCTCCGCCCGTGAGCGGCCCGCCGATGAACACGCCCGCCGCCAGCGCAAAGCCAACCGCGATGCTGGCGATCTGCGCGCTGGGGACGCGCGGATCGCTTGCCACGAGTCCGACGACGAAGACCAGGACGAATGTGATCAGCGCCTCGGTGAGCAGCCCTTGCCCGACGTTGACGCCGTCGGCGAGGGCGGTCGCGCCGAGGTTGGCATCATCGCGCGCGGCGTCACCGAAGCACAGCCAAATGGCGAACGCGGCGAGGATCGCCCCGGCGAGCTGTGCGCCGAGGTAGCCGGGCACGCTGCGCCACGGGAACTGCCCGATCGCCGCCTGTCCGATCGTCACGGCCGGGTTGACGTGACCGCCCGATATGGGTCCGATTGCCGCCACGACCGCGACCAGCGCGATGCCGAAGCCCAGCGCGACAGCCAGCGAGTCGTAGGAAGGCCCCGCGGTGGGACGCTGCAACGCCCCGGCCACCGCGACCGAGCAGCCGACAAAGACCAGAATGAACGTGCCCACGAGCTCGGCGACCAGCGGACGCGCGGGCGCAACGCCCGTACTGCTGCTGTACAGCGCCATCTCGACTCCTTTTTCGCCGGGTTTCCGCCGGGTTGCTTACCTCCGAGCGACCGGTCGAAACAGAAGCGAGCCCGCTTACGTGCCAACCCAGCGTCCAGCCCGCCCGGCACGTCATCCCGACTCCCCGCCTCGCAGAGAATCGACGCCCTACGGAGACGTCGAACTCACCGCGGCCGAACCGGCCCGGTGTCGCGGATCAGCTGGCGGACGACTGCCGCACACCACCCGACGGAGGACAGGCCGGCTGCCGGCTGCCGGCAGTGTCCGGTCTCAGGACCTCCGTTACAGATCTGTCTCAGGACGTAGGTGACACTGCGGCTAGGCTCCGTAAACCAGCCATGGCCCGAAGGAGGTCCGGTATGCCTGGTGGCCGGATGCACGCTGACGAGGTGCACACGGACGCGGATTTGGTACGCCGTCTGGTCACGGCGCAGTTCCCGCACTGGGCGCAGTTGCCAATTGAGCAAGTCAGTTCGGCCGGCACCAACAACGCGATCTACCGCCTGGGGGAGGACATGGCGGTCCGGCTGCCACGCATCGAGGACGCCGTCGCACAGGCGGAGTTCGAGTACCGGTGGCTGCCGCGCCTGGCTTCGCAGATGCCGGTGGCAATACCGGAACCGATCGCGCTGGGCTCGGCCGGGGAGGGCTACCCGTGGCCGTGGGCGATCAACCGGTGGATCGATGGACAGACCGCAACCGACGACAACGCTGACCCGTACCAGTTGGCCGTCGGCCTTGGTGAGTTTGTCGCCGGACTACGGCGAGCCGACCCGGCTGGCGCTCGGCAGGGCTACCGCAGCGGTCCCCTGCGGGCAAGGGACGACTTTGTGAGGGAGTGGACCGCCGCCGCGCAGGGCCTGATCGACACCGATGCGGTGATCGAGGTCTGGGAGGAGGCACTCGCCGCACCCGAGTGGGACGGGCCGCCCGTCTGGACTCACGGCGACCTGCTCGCCGGAAACGTGCTCGTCGGCGGGGGGCGTCTGAGTGGAGTCATCGACTTCGGTGCCTCCGGTGTCGGTGACCCCGCATGCGATGCCATAGCCGCTTGGACCTTGCTGACGGCGGGTAGCCGGGACGTGTTCCGCAAACTCGCCGGGTTCGACGACGCGACCTGGACGCGGGGACGCGGCTGGGCGCTGACGTTCGTCAGCGCGTTGACGTACTACCGAGAAACCAACCCGGCAATGGTTGCCGTCGCAGAGCGGGCGATCGGCGAGGTACTAGGCGAGCGGGACTGACCGGGAAGTCCAGCTTGTGTCTGCTGTCTCGGGAGGCACACCCCGAACGTCACCCAGGTCCTGATACCGATCTGTCACGCAGGTCCCGAGACCGGACAGCCGGCTGCCGGCATGTCTAGTCCCACCACATGCTTGACGAATCCGTCCCAGGACATGCTCGACGTTTGGCCTAGAACTCTGTCCTGAGGAGGGTCTTCGGGCGGTCATAGATCGATGCGCTGTTCGATGGCGGTCGGGTCGTCTGGCTCGCCGAAGCGGAGGGTGGCGTGGGCTGGCTTGGCGGTGAAGGCTCGTAGCTGCGGCTCCATCGCTGCGAAGAGTCGGGTGGCGTCGGGACCGTAGGCGTAGAGGACCGCTCCGCCGCCGCCGAACTCGTGACCGTCGAAGTCACCGGCGTCAGCGGCCTTGATTGCTTCTGTCAGGCGGCTTGCGAGGTCGTAGATGGCCTGCCGGTCCTGTTCCTCACCGAAGCCACCGCCTGTCAGAGGGTAGCGGACGATGACGGCATGCTCGGGTGCGCTCATGTGGTGCTCCTTCATCGGTTGATGCCAACCCCGTCGGTGGTGCCGGTGACGGCGACCTTACGAGGTCGGCTGACCTTGATGTTGCGCACCGGCTGGTCGGTGGTGCGTCGGACGGTGCGGATGCCGTCGTCGCAGGTGATGGCCAGGTCGGTGTCAGTGACGTCGATCGTGACGGTCTTGCCGGCGTGGACGCGGCCGAGGGCGACTTTCTGCCCGACGACCATGACGACCCCGCTGTTGGAGGCTCGGCGCTGAACCTGCACGGGTCCGGTTGCGGGTCGCGGGCGTGGTCCGGCGGGTCGGGCACCCCGCAGCCGGGCCACCTCGGTAGGGGTGAGCGGGTTCGGTCGGGTGCGCAGCAGCTGCCGGGTGTCGAGGTCGAAGAAGCTCAGCGTCTTGTCCTCGATGCGGATGCCGACGCGCCGGCCGCCGAGGATTTCGGCGGCCAGGACGATGTGTTGCCCGAGGGAGACGTGCCCGCCGCGGCTGATGGTCCGGTCGACCTCGACCGTCTCACCTGGTGGCGCCGGCGGCAAAGGTGGTTCACCAGCTGGCCGGCCGCCCTGTGTGAGCAGGCCAGCGAGGTCGGCTGCGGACAGGTGTGAGCGCACCGACTTGATGCGGGCCCCGGCTATCAGGAGGTGGATGACGTGCCTCAGTCATCGACGTGTAGCGCACTTTGGCAGCATGCCCGTTGGCTCGCCTGGGGCCGGGGGTCGCGAGAGTGTTCAGCCGGTGGTGGGGGTGGTCCAGTCGATGGGTAGCCGGCCGATGCGGACCCGTTGCGGGTGGTCGCCGACCGGCACTGATGCCACCCGCTGCCCGGTGGCGAAGTCGATGGCGCTGACCCGGTCGGCACCGGCCTCGGAGATCACGCAGTGCCGGCCGTCGGCGCTGACGGTCGCCCAGTAGGGTTTGCTCGCCGGCACCAGGGGACCCTCCTGGAGAGTGGCCCGGTCCACCACGGTGGCGTAGTCGTCCATCGTTCCGGCGACGCAGACCTTCGCGCCGTCCGGGCTCATCGACAGCCCGTGTTGGCGCGAGTCGTTGACCCAGGTGGTGCGGTCCGGGTCGGTGCGCGGGTCGGCCGGCAGGGTGCGGACGCGGGTGATCCGGTCGGTAGCCACGTCGTACTCGATCAGACCGTTGAAGAACGACACCTGGAAGTAGAGCGTGGACTCGTCGGGAGTGAAGACGGCCGGGCGTACGGCGTCGGACAGGTCCTTGCGTCCGAACCGGTCCAGCCGCTCGCGCATGTCGATGACCCGGACCACCTGGAAGGTGGCGGCGTCGGCGATCGTGATGCGCCGGTCGCCCTTGGTCCAGTCGAGCCAGGGCGCGTCGAGCGCGGTGTTGACCTCGCCGATCGACATGTTCCACAGGTACCGGCCGTCGGCGGTGAAGATGTTCTCGTGCGGCTTGTCGCCAGCCCGGAACGAGCCGACCTCGCGGCCGGTGACGATGTCGAGCACGTGCACGGTGTTCGAGGTGGAGGCGGAGACCGCGACCCGGCGGCCGTCGGGCGAGACGGCCATGTGGTCTGACCGGAACCCGGAGACGGGGAACCGCCACCGCACGGCGCCGGTGGCTAGATCGAGGGAGACGACATCGGCCAAGCTGGGCCGGGAGATCACCAGCGAACTACCGTCGGGGGTCGTGTACATGTCGTCGACGAACTGGTCGTTACCCTCGCCCGGGCCAAGCCGGATGCCGAGGAAGAATGCCAGCCGCACCGGGTCGCGGTAGATCTCACGGAGACGGGCCGCCCGGTCAGGGATGGCGTCGAGCCGGCCGATCCGGGCGTAGTCACCTTCGGCCTCGATGACGTCGACGGTGCCGTCCCAGTTGTTGCCCACGAACATCACCTGCCGCAGGGCGGTCGTCGCCGCTGCCGGGGCCGGGACCGCGCCGGCGAGCGTGACGGTGACAGCGGCGGCGAGGGCGGCGGCGACGGCTCGGCCAGGGCGACGGCCCAGCGGTGGACGAGACCGTGGCGCGCGGTGTCGGAAGGGGGTCACAGCGGCCTCCAGAAACGCGAGAACCCTCCTGCTTCCTGAGGCTGACATCAAAGCACATCGATCGAATCGTCGGAAGGGGTACCTCGTCCCCGCACGCCGACAAGGGATGCCACCGCCGCTTCGGCGGATCGGTGCGGCTGGCGCCCGTACACGGGGTTCGGCCACGGTGCTGGACGAGCAGCGCTGGAGCCACCGACCCGGGCGAGCCGCAGGGGGCGCGGCTACCCGAATTTACGCGTCTTCGGAACAACGCCTACCCATCTGCAGAGCAGCGGCCCCGCACAGGAGCCGCTGAACCCGGAGCGTCGGCAGCGGGCTCAGGCGGCGTGATCGCGTGGTAATGCCTCTGCGGCAGAACCAGTACCTTTCCGTCCGTCCGCTGAGCAGCGGCCGTGCCGACAAGCGGCGTGAGCCACAGCGCATCTCGCCGCACCAATTTTCACTGCGTGGATCCCGAAGCGGGCCCTGTTGTTTTCGGGCCACCGGCGTACGGATGTGGACGCCATGGCTGCGATCCCGAAGCGGGCCCTGTTGTTTTCGGGCCACCGGCGTACGGATGTGGACGCCATGGCTGCCGTTGAACCAACGTGTTCCCTCAGCTATTGGGCGCCTTCGAGAAACCTCCGATGGACGGCCACCCGCCGTTCACATTCGGCGGTCCCGCGTAATATTGATGGTGATCCGTCGAGTGAATGTCGTTCAGCCGGCCCGCCGGACCGGTGAGTCCTCGTCGTGAAGGTAGAGTCACGCACTGACCGCGTGCCGGCAGTCGTCACCAGCGCCGCAGTGGCTCCCACGTTCGCCGGTTCTGCCGCCGCGGACGGCATCGAGTCGCACGTCGGCCAGCTCTCCAGGCGGGCAAGACCGCGTGCAGACGTGCGCTGACCTGCTGTGGGGAGGGTTCGCAAGCCGCAGGTGCGCTCGGCGTCGGCAGCGGCCCAAGACCAAGTTGGATGTTGTTCAAATGTTTTCTTCAGACTGATTTGAAAATTCATGACTGGCTGTCCGGACCGAACCGCCCGCAGGTGGTCGGCCGGCTGGTGGAGCGGCGCCGACGGGCCGTGCCTGCTGGGAAGATCACGCCGACCACTATCTCAGCTCGACTACCTCCTCGACGATCTACATTGGCGTATGCCAATGCCTTATACCAAGCATCCGTCAATGTCACAAGTCTTATTGGCGTTCCCTACCCTCTGGTAACGTCCGGTCCCCAGCCGGAGCCATGAGAGCCACGACAGACCGTTTCCGGCGTCACCTGTTCACCCATCAGGCGAAGGTCCGTCCTGTGACGGGAAGGGGCTCACCATGGCAATCACCTCCGACCGGGACCTCGTAGTCGGAGTCGGCGTCGGTGACGAACCAAACCCCCGCCTTGTCGCCGCCGTCGCCCGTGGCGGCGGGTTGGGGGTCCTCAACCTCACCGGCGAACCCGAACGACTCCGGAGAGCCCTTGCCGATGCGGCCCGGTGGGCGCCGGCCGGGTTCGCGGTACGGGTCCGCCCCACCTGCCCGGTGGGCCCGGCCCACCTCCCGGCGCAGGCGCACACCGTACTCATCGACGTCCGCGACCTGCCCCACCTACCCGACTGGGCGCCGGTGAGAAGCGGCCTGCGGACCTTGGCCGAGATCGTCTGCCCCGAGGAGGCGGCGCAGGCCGCCGCCGCGGGCGTCGCCGGGTTGGTCGCCCGCGGTCACGAAGCCGGCGGACGCGTCGGTCAGCTCACCAGCTTCGTCCTGCTACAACACCTGCTGGCCGCCGGCCCCGCCGGCCGGGGTGCCGGAGCCCTGCCCGTCTGGCTGGCCGGTGGCATCGGTCCGCACACCGCCGCCGCCGCGGTCGCCGGCGGAGCTGCCGGCGTGCTGCTCGACACCCACCTCGCCCTGGTCGCCGAGGCGGAGCTGCCCCAACGCGTCACGGCCGCCATCCGCGCGATGGACGGCACCGAGACGGTGGTGATCGACGGCTACCGCGTCTACACGCGACCGGATCTGCCCGTGGCCGATCTCGCGGCCGGCCCCGGCGGGCCCGGCGCCGTGCTCGGCGTCCGGGACCTGCACCGGCAGCTGCTACCCGTGGGGCAGGACGCGCCCTCCGCAGCAGCGCTGGCCGGCCGGTACCGCTCCGCCACCGGCGTGGTCGCCGCCGTCCGGCGTGCGGTGCGTGACCAACTCGCCGTCGCGGTGGCCCAGCCCGCTCTGGCCCCCGGCAACGGACTCGCCGGCGACGGTCGGCTGCGCTACCCGGTGGTCCAGGGGCCGATGACCCGCGTCAGCGACCAGGCGAGGTTCGCCGCCGCGGTGGCCGACGCCGGTGGCTTGCCCTTCCTGGCGCTGGCGCTGATGTCGGGGGAGCAGACGCGTCGGCTCCTGGCCGAGACCGCCGCGCAGCTCGGCGACCGCCCCTGGGGCGTCGGGTTGCTCGGCTTCGCCCCGGCAGAACTGCGTGCCGCACAGATGTCGGCCGTGCGCGAGGTGCGACCGCCGTACGCGCTGATCGCCGGTGGGCGGCCCGACCAGGCGGCACCGCTGGAAGCCGCCGGCACCGCCACCTTCCTCCACGCGCCATCACCGGGGCTTCTCGACCAGTACCTGGCTCAGGGCGCGCGCCGCTTCGTCCTCGAGGGCGCCGAGTGCGGGGGCCATGTGGGCCCGAGAACCAGCTTCGCCCTGTGGGACATCGCGGTGCAGCGGCTGCTGGCGTACGGCGATCGCCTGGACGACGTGCAAGTGCTGTTCGCCGGCGGCATCCACGACGAACGGTCGGCCGCGATGGTCGCTGCACTGGCCGCGCCGCTGGCGGCCCGCGGCGCCGCCATCGGCGTCCTGATGGGTACGGCGTACCTCTTCACCACGGAGGCCGTCGCGGCCGGCGCGATCGTGCCCGACTTCCAGCGGGCCGCTGTGGAGTGCACCGAGACCGTGCTGCTGGAGACCTCACCCGGACACGCGACCCGCTGCGCCCGGACGGAGTACGTGACAGCCTTCTCGCTGACCCGACAACGGCTCGCCGAGGCAGGGACGCCGGTCCAGGACGCGTGGGCGGAACTCGAGCGACTCAACCTCGGACGCCTCCGGGTCGCCAGCAAGGGACTGCGGCGTGAAGGCGACTCACTGGTGCCGGTCGACGCCGCCACGCAACGCCGCGACGGAATGTACATGCTGGGCCAGGTGGCGGCGTTGCGCAGCGAGACCACCACCGTCGCCCGACTCCACCGGCAGGTCACCGAAGACACCGCGGCGCTGCTCGGCGATCGCCTCGTGCAGCTCGGTCCGGTCCCGTCCGGCCCGAGCGGGCCGCCGGTGATGACCGAGCGGACGCCGCTGGACGTGGCGATCGTCGGTATGTCCTGCATCCTGCCGCAGGCCGCCGACCTGGCCGAGTACTGGTCCAACGTGGTCGGCGGCGTCGACGCGGTGACCGAGGTGCCGGCAGAACGGTGGAACGCCGGCATCTACTTCGATCCGGAGGCGTACGCTCGGGACCGCCGGGACGCAACTCCCTCGAAGTGGGGCGGCTTCCTGCCGCGCGTCCCCTTCGACCCGTTGTCCTACGGGATCCCGCCCGCGTCGCTACCCAGCATCGAACCGGTGCAGCTACTGTCGCTGGAGGTGGCGGCCCGGGCTCTCGCCGACGCCGGCTACGCCGAGCGGCCGTTCGACCGCGACCGCACCTCGGTGATCTTCGGAGCCGAGGCCGGTCACGACCTGGCCACCGCCTATGGCTTCCGGGCGCTGCTGCCCGGTCACCTGGGTCCGCTGCCGCCGGAGCTCGACAGGCACCTGCCACGGCTGACCGAGGACTCCTTTCCCGGCGTACTCACCAACGTGATCGCCGGGCGGATCGCCAACCGGCTCGACCTGGGTGGAGTGAACTACACCGTCGACGCCGCCTGCGCCGCCTCGCTCGCCGCCCTGGACCTGGCCTGCAAGGAGCTCCGTACGAACAGCAGCGACATGGTCCTCTGCGGCGCCGCCGACCTGCACAACGGCATCTACGACTATCTGATGTTCGCCTCGGTGCGGGCGTTGTCGCCGAGGGGGCGCTGCGCCACCTTCGCCGCCGACGCCGACGGCATCGCCCTGGGCGAGGGCGTCGCGTGCGTGGTGCTCAAACGCCTCGCCGACGCCGAGCGGGACGGCGACCGGGTCTACGCGGTCGTCAAGGCGGTCGCCGGTTCCAGCGATGGCCGGTCACTCGGGCTGACCGCCCCGCGTCCCGAGGGGCAGCGACGGGCGACCGAGCGCGCGTACCAGGCCGCGGGCGTCTCGCCGGCCGAGGTGGGCATGATCGAGGCGCACGGCACGGGAACGGTCGTCGGAGACCGGACGGAGCTGGCCACGCTCACGGAGCTGTTCACCGCGGCCGGCGCCGCGCCCGGCAGCTGCGCCCTGGGCTCGGTGAAGTCCCAGCTCGGTCACACGAAGTGCGCGGCCGGCCTGGCGGGTCTGATCAAGGCCGCGCGGGCGGTGTACACCGGCGTCCGGCCGCCCACCCTGCATCTCGGCGCACCGAACCCGTACTGGGACGTCGCGCGGAGCCCGTTCGTCTTCGACACCGCCGCCCGGCCGTGGCTGGCTCCGCCCGACGAACGAGTGGCGGGGGTGAGCGCCTTCGGCTTCGGCGGGACGAACTTCCACACCGTCCTGGCCGGCTACGGCGGGGCCGGGGAGCCGGCGCAGGCGTTGGATCAGTGGCCGGCCGAACTGTTCCTGGTGCGTGGCGCAGACCGCGCGGACGCGGTCCGGCGACTCGACCGCCTGACCGGGCTCGTCGCCGCCAACGACGGGGCCGGGCGGCCCTGGCGGCTGCGCGACCTCGCGTTCACCCTCGCGACCGGGGCGCTCGGCGCCGCCCACGCCCCGGTCCAGGTCGCGTTCGTCGCGCGGGACCTGGCAGAGCTGGCCGAGAAGCTGGTCACGGCGCGCCAGTTTCGGACCGACCTGCGGTCGGGCCTGTTCGTCGCCCCGGAGTCGGAGGACGGTGCGGCGGGGACGGTGGCGTTCCTCTTCCCGGGGCAGGGTAGCCAGCGGCCGGGAGCGATGGCGGACCTCTTCGTGGCGTTCCCGCGGCTGCGGGAGCTGCTGGTCGGTTCCGCCGCCCGCTACGCCGACGCGATGTTTCCCCCTGCCGCGTTCGATCCCGACACCGAGCGGGCGCGCCAGCGGACGCTGGCCGACACCCGCGTGGCGCAGCCCGCCCTCGGGGTGCTGGGCCTCGCCGCACACCAGGTGCTCGGCACCCTCGGGGTACGGCCGGACCTGGTCGCCGGCCACAGCTACGGCGAGCTGGTCGCCCTCTGCGTCGCCGGCGTATTCGGCCCGGAGACGCTGGTTCGGCTCAGCGACGCCCGAGCCGAGGCGATCCTCGCCGCCGCCGGCGATGATCCTGGCACCATGGCGGCGGTGGCCGCCGCACCGGACCGGGTGCGGCAGGCGCTGGCCGGACATCCCGGCGTGGTGGTGGCGAACCACAACGCCCCGACGCAGACGGTCATCTCGGGCCCCACCGCCGCGGTCGACGCCGCCCTGGGCGAGCTGGCGCGTCAGCGCCTGACGGCGCGTCCGCTCCCGGTGGCCTGCGCGTTCCACAGCCCCGTCGTGGCCGCCGCGGCGGACGCATTCGAAGCCGTACTGGCCGACCTGGAGCTGTCCCCGCCGGGCATGCCGGTCTGGGGAAACAGCGATGCCGCACCGTACCCGGCCGACCCGCCGGCGGTCCGCCGCACCCTGGCCCGGCAACTCGCCGCGCCGGTACGCTTCGTCGAGCAGATCGAGGCCATGTACGCCTCCGGTGCCCGCGTCTTCGTCGAGGCCGGTCCCGGCGCCGTGCTCACCGGGCTGGTCGGCGCGGCACTCGGCGACCGCCCACACACCGCGGTGGCCCTGGACCGACCCGGGCGTCCGGGCCTGCCGACGCTGCTGGCCGCACTGGCCGAACTGGCCGTGACCGGGGTCCCGGTGGACCCGGAACCGCTGTTCACCGGCCGGGACGCAGCCGTGGTCACCGCCGCCGAGGTACCCCCGCGCCCCGGCTGGACCGTCGACGGACACCTGGTCCGCACCGCCGACGGCGAGCCCGTGCACGGCGGCCTACGCCCGGCCGCGGTGGTCGCCACGCCCTCCACGGCCCCAGCCGTCCCGGTCGACCCCCGCCCCGACGCCGCCGTGCTGGAGTTCCTTCGAAGCAGCCGCGAACTGATCGCCGCCCAACGGGACGTGGTACTCGGCTACCTGGGCGCCGGTTCCCGCCCGCCCGCCGCCGGCACCGTCGGGACGGACGGGCTCGGCGTCCCTGCTGCCGACGCGTCGGTCGACGAGCCGGACGGCACGGCCCGGACGAGCCGGCCCCCGCGCGGCACCGACGCGGCCGATGGGACACCGATGCCCGGGAGCGTGCGCGACCTGGTGATCGCCACCGTCAGCGCCCGGACCGGGTACCCACCGGACATGCTCGACCCGGGGTTGGACCTGGAGGCGGACCTGTCCATCGACTCGATCAAGCGGACGGAGCTCATCGGGGAGCTCGCCGACCGGCTGGGCTTCGCCGGGCGCGGCGGCCGCCTCGGCGACGGGGTCATCGAGGAGCTGGCTCGGATCAAGACCATCGACGGCATCGTGTCCTGGATCGACGCCCGTACCGGCGCCACCGCCCCGGTGGATGCGGTCCCGGTCGACGTGAGCGCTCCCGATGCCGGGGCAGCGGCCAGGTCGACGTCAGCGGGGACGGGTACGCCGGGGCCAGTGTGGGTGGAGCCACCTCGGTCGCCGGCCGACGGCGACACCGGGCGGGCGGGGCCGGGGGCGCCCACGCCGCTGCGTCGGTTCACCGTGGCCGTCACGCCGGTGTCGCGGCCGCCGGCAGCCGCACCGGGGGCGCTGGCCGGCAGCACGTTCGCGATCGTCGGCGACGGTTGCGGCGTGGGGCTGGAGCTCACCGACCTGCTGGAGGAGCGCGGCGCGCGGGTCCTGCTCCGGATGTCCGATGAACGGGCCGAGGGCATCGACGGGTTGGTGTACCTCGGCGCGCTCGGTGGCGGTCAGCAGCCGGTTCTGCCGGCGGCGTTCCCCACCCTGCGGTCCGCGGTGCTGGGTGGCGTCCGCCGGCTGCTGGTGGTGACCGGGTCGGCGGGCACGTTCGGCCAGGACTGGGACGGCGAGCCGGCCACCGACCCGGCAGCCGGGGCGGGCCTGCGTGGATTGGTCCGCACGATCGCGCAGGAGTTTCCGGACCGGCTGGCGCGGGTCGTCGACGTCGATCCCAAGCAGACGCCGCGGGCCATCGCCCGTGACTTGTTGGCCGAGCTGGGTACCGCCGAATCTCCCGTCACCGTGGGTTACACCAGTGGTGCTCGGACGGCGTTGCGGGTGGTGGAGCGGCAGCTGCCACGTGAGACCGTGCGGGAGGGAGGGTCGACGGATCTGTCCGCCGCGTGCCGCGCCGCCGGTCTCGGGCCGGAGTCGGTGGTCCTGCTAACCGGAGGCGCCCGTGGCATCACCGCCACCGTCGCAGTCGCCCTCGCGGAGGCGGCCGGCTGTCACATCGTGCTGGCCGGGCGTACCGCACCTCCCGCCGGCCCGCCCGACACCGAGGCGATGGCGGCCGCCGACGAGCCGGCGTTGCGCGGGCTGCTGGCCGCGCGTGGGCTGCGGGGACCGGCGGAGGTGGCACTCGCCGCCCGTCGACTGGCCGCCGAGCGGCAGGTCCGGGACACCCTCGACCGGTTGGCCGGCACCGCGGCCTCGGTACGCTACGTCGGTCTGGACGTGCGGGACCGCGCGGCGGTGCGGCAGCTCGTCTCCGAGGTTCGTGACCGGCACGGGCGCCTCGACGCGATCGTGCACGGCGCCGGCGTGTGCGCGGACCGGCTGCTGGCCGACAAGACCCCGGAGTCCTTCGCCGAGGTGTACGCGACGAAGGTGGACGGTGCGCGTGCCCTCGCCGACGCCGCTCCGCCAGGCCTGCGCTACCTGCTGCTGTTCGGCAGTGTCTCCGGCGTGTTCGGCAACCGCGGGCAGGTCGACTACGCGGCCGCCAACGACGCGCTGGACACCCTCGCCCGTGCCTGGCACGGCCGCGTGGCCGAACGGGTGCTCAGCGTCGACTGGGGGCCCTGGTCCCCGGCCGGAGGCGGAATGGTCACGCCCGAGCTGGCCCGCGAGTACGACCGCCGGGGCATCGGGCTCATCGACCCGGCCGAGGGGGTGGCGGCACTCGTCGCCGAACTGGCCTGGGGGCCGGCCGACCAGTGCCAGGTGGGCTTCGTCGCGGCTCCGCTGTCGGCCTTCGACCCCGGTGCCGCGTGGTGAGCCGGCGGCACGGGCCACCGGCCGACGCCGTGGCGATCGTCGGGATGGGAGCGGTATTTCCTGGTGCGGGGGATGTCCCGACCTTCTGGCGGAACATCCTCAACGGGGTGGACGCCATCGCCGACGTGCCGCCGTCGCGCTGGGACCCGCAGCTCTTCTACGATCCCCGGTCCTACCACGGGCCACCCGCGGCGGACCGGTTCTACTGCCGGCGAGGCGGTTTCGTCGACGAGGTGGCCTCATTCGACCCGATCCGGTTCGGGATCATGCCGGCGGCGGTTCCCGCCACCGATCCCGACCAGCTGTTGGCGCTCCGGGCCGCCGCCGAGGCGATCGACGACGCGGGCGGCCTGGAACGACTGCCCGATCCCGGCCGGATCGGCGTCATCGTGGGCCGTGGCGGCTACCTGACTCCCGGGATGGCCCGGCTCGACCAGCGGGTACGCACCGTCACCCAGTTGCTGGCCACGCTGCGTGACCTGTTCCCCCACTTCCCGGCCGACCAGCTCGACCAGGTCCGCACCACGTTCCTGCAGCGGCTGGGGCCTGCTCAGCCGGACGCCGCCGTCGGACTGGTGCCCAACTTCGCCGCCTCCCGCATCGCCAATCGGTTCGACCTGCGTGGCCCCGCGTACACGCTGGACGCCGCCTGCGCCTCGGGTCTCGTGGCGGTCGACGCCGCCATCCGTGAACTCCACGCCGGTCGCTGCGACGCCGTGCTCGCCGGAGCGGTGCACGTGTGCCACGACCCGACCTTGTGGAGCGTCTTCACGCAGCTACGCGCATTGAGCCCGAGCGAACGGATCCGGCCCTTCGACCGACGTGCGGACGGCACCTTGATGGCGGAGGGGACCGGTGTCATGGTTCTCAAACGGCTGGCTGACGCCGACGCGGACCGGGTCTACGCGGTGGTGCGCGGTGTCGGTGTGGCCAGTGACGGCTCCGGTGGCAGCCTGGTCAGCCCCGCCGCCGACGGGCAGGTGCTCGCGTTGCGGCGGGCCTGGCAGGCCGCCGGCCTGGACCCGAGACGTGCGGACGCGGTGGGCCTGATCGAGGCGCACGGCACCGCGACGCCGGTCGGTGACGCGGTCGAGCTGCACACGCTCGCGCGCGTCTTCGGCACGCCGCAGGACGGCCCGCCGATCCCCCTCGGCACGGTCAAGTCGATGATCGGTCACGCGATGCCGGCGGCCGGCGCCGCCGGGCTGATCAAGGCTGCGCTCGCACTGCACCATCGGGTCTTGCCATCGACCCTGCACGTCGAACAGCCGCACCCCGGCTTCGCGGCGACCCGCTGCCGGCCTCTCGGACTCGCGACCGACTGGGGGCACGGCGACGGGCCCCGGCGGGCCGCGGTCAACGCGTTCGGCTTCGGTGGCATCAACGCCCATGTCGTACTGGAGGAGCCGCCGACGGCGCCGGCGGTGGATCTGCCGCCCCGGTCCGTGGCGGCGTCGCCGGCCGGGACCGACGACGCCGGCGAACCGGTCCTGTTGCTGGCGGGCGAGAATCCGGACGCCATCGCCAGGGCGCTGGACGCGCCCGACGGCTTCCTGCTGGACCGTGCGGCACGGGGCATTGACCTGCTGCGGGCCGGAACCGATCCCACTGCCTGGCCACCGGCGTGCCGGCTGGCGATCGTCGGACCGACACCGCGGCGGCTGGCCCTGGCCCGCGCGGTGGTGAAGCGGGACCGGGCGTGGCGTGGGCGCGAGGACGTGTGGTTCACCCCCGACCCGCTACTGCCCGCGGAGGGCGGTGTCGCTTTCCTCTTCCCCGGCTTCGAGCCCGGGTTCGCGCCGCGCGTCGACGACATCGCCGACCACCTCGGGTTGCCCCGGCCCACGCTGACCGGCGGCGACGATCTGTACAGCCGATCCGCGGACGTGCTCGCCGTCGGTCGCCTGCTGGCGGACGCGCTGGCCGTGCTGGGTCTGCGACCCGACCTGGTCACCGGACACAGCCTCGGGGAGTGGACGGCGATGGTGGTAGCCGGCTGCTTCCCCCGAGACGCGGTCGACGCCTTCCTCGCCTCCCTGCGTCCGGGAACGGTCTCGGTGCCGGACGTGGTGTACGCCGCGGTCGGCTGCGCCGCCGACCGGGCGGCGGCCGTCGCGGATGCGGGCGTGGTCGTCTCCCACGACAACTGCCCGCACCAGGCGGTGCTCTGCGGGCCGCCGGAGGGCATCACGGAAGCCCTGCGGCGGCTGCGTGCCGACGGGGTCCCAGGGGAGGTGCTGCCGTTCCGCTCCGGGTTCCACACGCCTGCGGCGGCGCGCTACCTCGCCGCCGTGCGAGCCTCCTTCGATGTGCTGCCGGTGACTCGACCGCACGTGCCGGTGTGGTCGGCGACGACGCTCGCGCCGTACCCGGACCGGCCCGAGCAGGTGCGGGATCTGATCATCAAGCATCTGCTGGAACCGGTGCGCTTCCGGGGGCTGGTGGAGCGACTGCACCAGGTCGGAGTGCGCGCCTACGTCCAGGTCGGCCCAGGCAGCCTCACCGGATTCGTCACCGACACCCTCGGTCGCCGCGAGCACCTCGCGACCGCCGCCCAGGCATCCGGACGCAGCGGCCTGGCACAGCTCAGGCGGGTCCTGGCCGCGCTCTGGGTCGAGGGCCGCCAGCCCCGCTGGGACCGACTGCCGACCCCGGGTGGCGGAAGCGGCGCGTCGTCGGCGTCCCAGACGCTCGCCCTGATGACGACGGACACGGGCGGTGCCGGCCCGCGCGCCCCCCGCGCGGCCGTCGGCCCGCCGGTGCCGTTGGCACTGGGAGCGCCGATGGTACGTCTCGACGAAACGGCGCCGTTCCCGCCCCGCCCGGCGACGTCAGGCCCGATCGAGCGGCCCGGTCCGGCCGGCACGGACCCGGTCCTGGCCGAACTCGACGCGCTCCTGGCAGAGGCCGGTGGCGCCGCACGGCTGGTGGCCGACGCGTGGCGGACCGCCCCGGTGGCACCGCAGGGTGGCGCCGGAACGGCCGGCGTACCACAACCCCCAGCTCCGGCGTGGCGCCGCGCACCTGCCCCCGCAGGACCGGGGAGTACCGCGGTGACGGCGGTGGAGTGCTCGCTGGCGGCCATGCCGCACCTGCTGGACCACAGCCTCATACCACAGCCGGCGGAGTGGGCGGAGCCGGACGACCGCTTTCCGGTGGTCCCGATGACCGGCCTGCTGGAGTTGATGGCCGACGCCGCGCGGCACGTGCTGCCCGGACGCGCCGTGACCGGCTTCGAGCAGGTACGGGCCATGCGGTGGCTGGCCGTGTCGCCACCGACCACCGTGACCGTCCGGGCCGTCGTGGACGGTGTGGACCGGGTCCGGGTCAGCATCGAGGGGTATGCCGGCGGCACCGTGCTGTTCGCGGACGCTTACCCCCCTGCTCCGACCGGCGAGGGACCGCAACTCCGCGACGAGCGGCCGGCGCCCGTCACCGCCGAGGCGTTGTACGGCGACGGTTGGATGTTCCACGGTCCGGCCTTCGCCGGCGTCACCCACATCCACGGCGTCGCCGAGGACGGGATCCGGGGCACCCTGACCGCGCTGCCCGCCCCAGGCGCGTTGCTCGACGCCGCCGGCCAGCTCATCGGCCATTGGATGCAGGTCAGCGCCGACACCGACCAGGTCGTCTTCCCGACCGGCATCGAGCAGGTCCGATGGCACGGGCCGCCCCCAGCCGTCGGCGAGCGGCTGGACTGCGTCGCCCGGGTCACCGAACTGACCGCCGAGCGGATGCGGGCCGACCTCCGCCTGACCGACCGCGCGGGCAGGCCCCGGGTCACCCTCATCGGTTGGGACACGCACCGCTTCTCCACCGACGACGTCATGTGGCGGCTCAAACAGCACCCGGGCACGGTCGGTGCGGCCGAGCCGCAGTCCGGCGGCTGGTGCCTGGTGCGGGAACGCTGGCCGGACACCGCCACTCGGGAACTGGTGATGCGCCGCTACCTGGGTGCCGCGGAGCGGGCCGAGTACGCACGGCTGTCGCCGCCCGCCCGACGGCAGTGGCTGCTCGGTCGGGTCGCGGTCAAGGACGCCGTGCGCACCGACCTGTGGCGTGTCGGCGCAGGCGATCTGTACCCGGTGCAGGTGGTGGTGAACGGCACCGGTGTCCGGGCACGCGGGCCCGGCGGCGAGTCGTACTCAGTCTCGCTGGCGCACGCCGGTGCGGTCGCCGTCGCGATCGCCGTGCCGGAAGGCGGACCGGCCGTCGGCATCGACCTGGCGCCGGTGCTCGCACGCGACGACGCCACCGTCACGGCTGCCCTCACCAGGGACGAGTGGGAACTCCTGCATCGGCTCGCCGGGGTGGGGGAGCACGACCGTGCGGAGTGGCTCACTCGCCTGTTGACGGCGAAGCGCGCCGTGGGCACGGCGCTCGGCACTGGCGTGGACGGCACCGCCGGACAGCCCGTGGTCACGGCGGTCGACCGGGACGGCGGTGTGGTGTCGAGCGGGCCCGACCGGCAGTACCGGGTTCGCCAGCGCTGTCTCGACGTGGCCGGGCAGACGTACGTGGTGGCGTGGACCGAGGTGGACAACCAAGGGGAGGACGTGTGTCCGAGGATCGGAGTCGCCACGCGCGGCTGCTTGCCGAACTGACCGAGATGCTGGTGGAGGTGATGGGCGACGACGTCCTGCTGGCCGTCGAGATCGGACCCGACACGCGCTTCGACGCCGACCTGGCGATGGAGAGCATCGAACTCGTCGCTCTCGGCGACCTGCTTCGACAGCGGTACGGAGAGCACGTCAACCTCGCGGCCTTCATCGCCGGGATGGAGATCGACGAGATCATGGCGCTGACCGTCGGTCAACTGGTGGCGTACCTGTCGGAGCGGCTCGACGCCGCCCGGACGGCGTGAGGCCGAGGGGACATGGCCGACGTCGTCGCGCGGGGGGTGCGATTCCACGTGCAGCGGCTGGCCCCGGCGGGGAGGGTGGGGGCTTCGACACCGGTTGTGGTCTGCCTGCACGGCCTGGTCATGGACAACCTGTCCAGCTTCTACTACACGCTGGCCGGGCCGCTGGCCGCCGCCGGGGCGGATGTCGTGCTCTACGACCTGCGCGGGCACGGCCGCTCCGCGCGCCCACCCAGCGGCTACACGCTCGACGAATCGGTCGCCGACCTGGTCGCCCTGCTCGACGCGCTCGGTCTCCGGCAGCCGGTGTACCTGGTCGGCAACAGCTACGGGGGAGCGGTGGCACTCCGCGCGGCGGCCGTCCGGCCGGACCGGGTCGCCGGCCTGGTGGCGATCGAGGCGCACGCCATCGGCGACGGGGCCGGCGAGTGGATCGAACGGATGAGCAACACGCTCACCGTGACCGCCCTCGGCCTGGCGTACGACGACATGCCCGGTCAGTTGCGGTTGCTGGGGAACCGCAAGCTGGCCCGGTCCGCCCGGCTGGCCGACGCGCTGCTCAACGGCACCACGCTGATCGACGATATCGCGGCGACCCCGCCGATGGCGGGTGCCGACCTGTCCCGGATCGCCCGACCCGTGCTGGCCATCTACGGTGCCCTGTCCGACCTGGCCGAGGCGGGACGGCAACTGGCCCGCGAGGTCCCCCATTGCACGCTGTGCGTGGTGCCGGGTCAGGCGCACACCGTGCTGCGGGAGGCCACCGCGCTCGTCCGGGGCCTCGTGCTGGAGTGGCTGGCACCCCGTGCCGGCCTGCCGGTCCGGGCCGCGACCGGCGCGGGCGGGGGCCAAGCCACCCCGGCGTCGACTCCCCGGGACGGGTCGGGATGAGCCGATACCTGTTCGTGGTGCCTCCGCTGACCGGGCACGTCAACCCGACGGTCGCGGTCGGCGCCGAGTTACGCCGTCGCGGCCACGACGTTGCCTGGGCGGGCCGCGCGGAGATCCTTCGCCCACTGCTCGGCCCTGCCGCACGGCTGTACGACGCGGGAGATGCCGAACTGGACGAGCTGTTGTGGGCATCGCGGGAGCGCTGGCTCGGCCTGCGCGGTGCCGGCGCGCTGAAGTTCCTGTGGGAGGAGTTCCTGATCCCGCTCGCCCGGGCGAGCCTGCCCGGGGTCGCCGAGGCGGTGCGGGCGTACCGCCCGGACGTGCTCGTGGTCGACCAGCAGGCGGTGGCCGGCGCGGTGCTCGCCCGCCGCGAGGGGCTGCCCTGGGCGACCTGTGCCACCACGTCGGGGGAGTTCACCCGCCCGTACGCGGCGATGCCCAAGGTCGAGGCGTGGGTCATGGACTGCATGGCCGGCCTGCAGCGGGAGGCGGGTCTCCCGGCCGAGGACATCGGTGACCTGCGCTTCTCCGAGCACCTCGTCCTCGCCTTCACCTCCCGGAGGCTGCTCGGCGGGGACCGGGTGTTCCCCGACAGTCACGTCTTCGTCGGGCCGGCTCTGGCCGGTCGGTCGGAGCCGCTGGACTTTCCCTTCGAAACGCTGGACCCGGCGCGGCGCGCGGTGCTCGTGTCGCTGGGCACCGTCAACGCCGAGGCCGGCCGGCGCTTCTTCGCCACCGCGGTTGCTGCCGTCGAGCCGTGTGCCGACCGTGTGCAGTTGGTCGTCGTGGCGCCGGCCGACGTGCTGCCGGACCCGCCGCCGCATGTCATCGTCCGCCCGTACGTCCCGCAGCTGCGGCTGCTGCCGCGGCTGGACGCCGTGGTCTGCCACGCCGGTCACAACACCGTCTGCGAGGCGCTCGCGCACGGCCTGCCGCTGGTCGTGGCTCCCATCCGCGACGACCAGCCGATCATCGCCGGACAGGTGGTCGCCGCCGGTGCCGGCGTCCGGGTGCGTTTCACCCGAGTCACGCCCGACCAGATGGGGGCGGCGATCACCGCCGTACTCGACGAACCGTCATACCGCGCCGCCGCGGCCCGGGTGCGCGCGTCGTTCACCGCCGCGGGCGGCGCACCGGTCGCGGCCGATCATCTGGAGAGGCTGCCATGAGGGAACACGAAGCGCACAGCGGTCGGCGAGCGGGTGTGGAGGTCGTCTCGTGAACGTCCACGCGATTCCCGCCGTACTGGTCGTCGCCGGATTGCTGCTGGGCGCGCTGCGCCTGCGGAGACGCCTCGCGGCGCTGGCGACCCTGCCCACGACCGTACCGTCCGGCACCCACGGTGTGCCGGCCGGCGCGGTCGACGGCAGATACCGGCTGGTGACCGCGGAGGGGGTGGTGGTCGATGCCGGCACCCGGCGGTCCGCCGCCCGGTACGCGGAGGCCGCCGGCCTGGATGCGCTCGATCTGGTTCCGGCCGACATTCCGGTGGTCCAGGCGTATGCGTTGGCCCGGCTCGTCGATCCGGCCGCGTTCCGTCGCGACCGGCTGGCCCGCGGTCGCGGGGCCGGACACGCCCTGCTGGTGACCGTCGACCTCCTCGACCGGGCCGGGGTGGGCACCACGGAGAACCTCGATGCGGCGGCCTTCATCCGGCTCACCGATCGGCTCAAGAAGTACGCCCCCACCGGCATCGATCTCGTCGTCGCCGAAGACCTGCGGGCCCGGCCGGTGCATCCCGCCACGGTGCGCGCGCGCCTACGGGCGCTCGGTGCCGTCACGCCGGTCGCGATGACCGCTCCGGTACTGGGAGCGGGGTTGCTGGCCGGGACGGTGGTCCTCTGGCCCACGTGGGGCTGGGTGGCGCTGGCCGCCTACTGCCTTCAGCCGTACCTGCTGCTGGCCGGGACCCCGCTGCGTCCGGGTGATCGGCATCGCGGTGCCTGGTTGCGGCCCTGGTACCGGGCGCGGCACTGGCTGGGAGCGGTTCGCGGCGACTGGCGGTCCAGCCATGACCGGGACCGTGCCGAGCGGCTCGCTCGCGCCCGGGTGGACTACGCCGCCGAGTTGGCACGGGGAGTCGACCGCTTCTTCGAGCCTCCCCGCGACTCCTGCCCATGGTGCGGGGACCCCCGTCTTCGTCAAGTTGTGGACACTCCGGACCGGATCCAGGTCAAGCCCGGCCGGTTCGTGCTCCAAGAGTGCTCCGGCTGCCGCCATGTCTTTCAGAATCCCCGGCTGAGCTCGGCCGGCCTCGACTTCTACTACCGGGACGCCTACGACGGGCTGGGTGAGGACAGCATCGACCTGATCTTCGGACTTCAGCCACAGTCCTACCGCGGTCGCGCCGAGCTCGTCCGCAGGTTCACCCGGCCCCGTCGCTGGCTGGACGTCGGCACCGGCTACGGCCATTTCTGCGTCTACGCCCTGGACACCTTCCCCGACACGATCTTCGACGGGATCGACATGGGCGCCTCCATCGAGGAGGCCCAGCGTCGTGGTTGGGTCGCCACCGGCTACCGCGGGTTGTTCCCGGAGTACGCCGAGAAGCTCGCCGGCCGCTACGACGTCGTGAGCATGCATCACTACCTGGAACACACCCTGGACCCCCGGGTCGAACTGGACGCGGCGGCGCTGGTGGTCGCGGCGGGCGGTTACCTCATGATCGAGGTGCCGGACCCCCGGTCGCGGCTCGGCCGGCTGTTGCGGGGCTACTGGATCCCCTGGTTCCAGCCGGAGCACCTCCACTTCGTGCCGGTGGCGAATCTGTTGCCGGAGCTGCGTCGGCGGGGATTCGACCCGGTTGCCGTGGAACACGGCGCGGCGCATCAGTCCTGCGACTTCGCCGGCGCCACGCTGCTGTGGCTGAACAGCCGGTTCCCGGATCCCGACCGGGCCTGGGCGTCCGGCCCGTCAAGCCCCGGCCGGCGTTTGGTGCACGGCGTGGTCTCCGTCCTGGCCGTACCGCCGGTGATCGTCGCCATCATGGTCGATCAGCTCCTGGGCGTGCTCATCCGGCGCAGTGAGGGCGGCAACTGTTACCGGGTGCTGGCCCGCCGCAGCGGGGGCGGGTCGGCGTGACGGACGTGATGCACCGGGTCGAACTCCCGGCCGAGCTGCGAATGGTGCCGTACGCGTTCCTGCAGATGTTCGGCAGTGCCCCGACCACGGTCAGTCACGCCGCGGGCGGCTGTTCCTTGCTGAACTCATCCCGGTCGACGCTGGCCGTCCCGGTTCCCTGGGGAGCGGTCGCGGCGGCGGCCCCCGGTGCCGGTGACCTGCTGGAACTGCGGTCCCGCAACCGTCCCGCGGAGACGGTGGCCGTGTCCTACGAGGCACACCCCGGTCGCGTGCCCCCATGGGCGGTGGCGCCCCTGGCGGCCGCACGTGCGATGCGGGCCGGTGGTTTCCCGGTGCGTGGCGCACGGCTGGTCCTGCACACCGCCTTGCCGCACGGCGTGGCGGTGTCCTCAACCGCGGCCGCCTCGGCGGCCACCGCGGTGGCCCTGGCAGACGTCTACGGCGTGCGGGTGGAGCCGGCCGAGCTGTCCGCGGTGCTCGCCGGCGGATCGGTCGACCTACGGGCGGCCGTGCTCGCCGCGCTGACCGGTGGACAGGGGAAGGCCGTGTCCCTCCGAGCGGACGGCACGATCACCTGGCTGCCCTGCGACCTGGCCGCCGCCGGCCTACGGCTGTTCGTGGTCGAGACCAGCCTCGCCGCCGATGGCCTGCCGTCCGGGTCTCACCGGCCCGCGCCCACGCCGGCCGACGGCGGCACCGTCTCGGCCGGTGACCCCGGGCAGGGGGAGGCCGATCCGGTGGTCCGAGCGGCCCGTCTGCTGCGCGCCGGTCGGCCTGCGGCGCTGGGTGCCCTCCTGACCTCTTCGTGGAGAGCGGAGGTCGGTCGCGGGCTACGCCCACGACTGCACGCCACTGCCGGTGTGGGCGACGACGGCCTGGCCGGTGCTCTCGGTGAGGTGGCGGCGGCGGCCCTGAGGGCGGGTGCGCTCGGGGTGAAACCGGTGGGGGAGGCCGGCCTGCTCGGGTTGCTCCGTGCCACGGATATGCCAGCGGTACGTGCGGCGGTGGGTGGCGTACTCGCGCAGGGACGACGTCCGCCGCGCCTCCTCACCGCGACGCCCGCCGAGCGGCTGGTCCTGTCGGCCTTACCCACCGCCGGCCTGCCTGACTAGGGCGTGTCCTGCCGATCATGTAGTGGTTGATCGTTGACGATGTGTCGGTGGTGCGTCGTGGTGAGTTGACCGACGAGGCGTGGGCGGTGATCGCGCCACTGCTGCCGGAGCCTGGGAGTTCTCGGGGGCGATGGCGGGATCACCGGCAGGTCATCAACGGGATCTTGTGGAAGCTGCGAATAGGTGCGCCGTGGCGTGACCTGCCGGAACGCTTCGGGCCCTGGAAGACATGTCACGAGCGGCTGCGCCGGTGGACGGCCGACGGCACGTGGGACCGGATTCTCGCTCGTCGCGTTGTGCGGCGTGGTCGGGCTCGTGTCGTGACTGCGCCGGGCCGTGCGCACCACCCTCGTGCCGGTAACGCCATCGGCTCCCACGCCCTGACGTCCCAGTCAGGCAGCGACTTTCGCTCGGGTCGGTGGCGCGGGCGAACTGAAGCTGTGCCACGCTCGCCCCTTGGCTGGCCGGTGCGGGTGTCATGTTGACGATGTCGGGACGCCGAACCTGGCGTGAATCTCCGCTCGGGGTTGCTCCCGCCGCTGCTCCCAGATCGGGTCACACACTCCGCAGCGGCAGGCGGACCCCACAGCGCCACCTTTCGGCGGTATCGCTCCGCCGTCGCCGCCTTTCGCTGCTCGGTGGGCGGACAGCCGGCCCGGTCCAGGTAGGTGAGCGCGGCCCCCTCCCACGTTCCATTTTCGTCGATGCCGGGGACCCTGCCCCAAAGCTCCACCTCGCCCAGCCAGCCGTTGCAGCTCGAACAGAGCAGACCGCGCGGATCACGGAAGCCCGCGAACGCGGCTGGCACGGTGAGGTCGGAGGGCTCCAAGTCAGCCCCGCCGCTGCCCACGAGAAGCGCAACGCATGCACCGCCCCGTCAACCTGGGCGTCCCGGCCGCCGCGGAGAGGCTTCGGGTCCCACCCCTGACATGAGGTGATCGAAAACGCCCGCGCCTACTCGATTGTCACAGGCCGGCTACTCCTGGCAGCAGCCGAGCTGGCTGTACCACTGCGGCGACGGCGCCGCCTTCCTCGGCGCCGTCGGCTACGACGCCTTGCGCGCACACCCTGACGCGGTGGATGATCCGGGACGATCTGCGCGGGATCGGATGGCCCACAGGTGAGGTCGACCAGATGCTGCGGCGGATGAATGGCAGCGGCGAGCCTACGGCGTACCTGTCCCGGTGCCTGCACTTTGGCAGGCAGCTGGCGTCCTGGGATATCGGATGACCGACGAAGCTCGCCCTCAGGCATCTGTGGACGTGGCGCCGCCGCTTGACTGCCTCCACGTTGTAGGCGCTCGCCGCTTCAGCGCCACGCTCGATGCGGACCGGATCAGTGCCGGGCTCGGCTGGACCGAGGGGGAGTCGTGCTAGGGATTTGATCCGTGGCATGCGTCGCCCCGACTCTGTCCCGCAACGTGTAGCAAAGGCCATGCGGGCAGTTCTCAGAGGCGGAGTGTGCGGTAGATCTGGGTGATGCAGGTGCGTTGCACGGTGTCCCAGTCTTCCCGGTACGCGGTCGGGGACACGTCATAAGGGCTCTGTCTCCGGTGCATCACGCCGGAGAAGAAGGCGAACATGTTGTCCTCGCCGTAGCGGCGAGCCATGCAGTCCACGGCGAGGTGGCTGATGCCGTAGAAGGCCGTGATTTCCTTCTGGTTGGCTTGTGGCGTCAGCGGCCACAGGCCGAGCTTCGTCATCCGGCGCTGTCCGCGCAGCCAGTCGCGAGCGGCGGTCATCGTCGGACGGGCCGTCGGTGAAGCTCCCTGGGACTCGATGTATTCGGCGATGCCCTCGGTCAACCACTTGTAGACGTCGACGACGCTAGCGCCTGCCCGATCGGCGCCGGTCAGGGTGGCCACATGACCGAACTCGTGCCTCAGCAGGTCCGTGAGGTCCGTTTCGCTGCTGGTGCGCACCACGACCTCGTACTGCAGCCGCCCCGACTCGTGGGCGTATCCGGCGTAGTGGCGTCCCGGGCCGCCACCGTTCCACGTGGCCCATTCCTTGTCGCCGGCGAGGTAGACGAGGTACCGAGCCGGTGGCTGCTTGCCCAGCAGGCGGGCGTAGCGGTCGGTCACCGCGGCCGCCCGGTCACCCGCGGCGACCGCCTCGCTCAGCCGGTCCTCCTGCCCGGGTGGCGCCGCCACGGTGACCCTGGTCCCGTCGGTGACGCGGAGTTGCCCGGATTCCCACGGTGTCGGACGGGCCGCGAGGCTGTCGGCTTCCGGCCGCCGCAGATCGGTGATGAGGTACTGGGCGTAGGGGCCCCGGATACCGAAGTTGAGCACCATTCGGACCTGCGGCACCGGTCCCTGCACCCCGCGGTCGGACTTCTTCACCTCGGGGCAGGGCGTGGTGGCCAGGCAGTACCAGACGTCGACGTTGACGTTGTTGGCCTGCGCGCCGGAGAAGATCGGTGGGATCCAGAACGTCAGGTCCCAGCGGGTCACGTGCAGGGCCCGCAGCGTCCGGAACAGGTCCCGGTAGTGCTGCACCAACTTCTCATCATCCGGGTCGACGGCCGCGAGCCAACCGGCCTCGTCACCGGCGACGAGGGCCTTACCCTGGTCGATCAGCCTCTGCTCGATGACGGCGAACTCGTCGACCCGAGTCTTCGACGGTGACGGGTAGCCACCCGGCGGCGGAGGCTCACCGCATCCCACCACGGCAGCGAGCACCAGCAGGAAGGACAGCAGCCCGCGGGCCGGTCGGCGCAGGCAACCCCGATGCCACGTCGCGGAACCTTCGGGTTCCCTTTCCGACTCGAGAATCGACATACGCAAAACCCTAGACGACCTCTCCGCGCGTCAGCTGACCCGACAACGGGTGGCCCTCGACCCGGCTGGACGGGTGCCGTCAGGCGTCGGCCGTCGGACGCGCCGTGTCGGACGGCGGCCGTAGGATCCGCGCGTGGACGGCTTGCATGGCGCAGATCATCAAATGGCGGGACCCGTGACCGAGTGGACGCGGCTGTTCGTCAGTCACTGCCAGTACAACGTGTCAACGGTGCCGGGCTCGTCCCACTTGAACATCTACACCCTCGGCGACGGCCTGCTGCACGTCGGCGGGCCGCATCAATTCACCGGCTTCTGCGGCATACACACCGGCCCGATCGAGGCACGCGTCCGTGTTCTGCCCGGTCCTCCTGCAGGGGTCGACGTCGGCTGGGACGCGATCAGTGAGGCCACCCTCTGGAGTCCCAGCGGCCGACTGTCGGTCGTCGGGTTGATGGGCGACACCGCGGCGGCCCTCACCGACGTCGCCGTCCCGCGGGGGCTGATCCGGGTGCGGGTGCACGCGCGCGACCGCCTGCACGAGACCGTACGCACCGACGACGACCCGCCCGAGCGACATGAGCTGCACATCTGGGCGGTCTCCGAGGAGACGCCATGGCGCACCGTGCTTGCCGACCCGGGGGGCCGCGAGTGGGAGCAGATACCGGCGAAGGCTGCCGAGTGGGCGATGCTGTCCCTGGTACCGCGCCCGTCCGGTCGTCCGGCTCTCCTCGGGCCGCCGCCACCCGACCCGTACATGGACGACACCGGCCTGTCCCGGGTGACGGTGATCCGCCGCCGACCCGCGCCGGTCGAGGTCTCGGTGGGGGTGCTGCCCGCTGGTGACTTGGCGGTCCGGCTGGACCGTGTCGACGGCGAGGCGCTCATCTGGTCGTGGGCTACCGCCGGCGAGCCGATCTTCCCTCAACCGTTGACCACGCTGCCAGACGACGAGCCGAGCACCGTGCGGCTGACGTCGGGCCCCGACGGCTTCGAGCTGCGACACGAGGAAGTGTTGGGCCGGCACGCCTTCGCCCTCGGCGTGATCTGGGACCATCTGCTCGACACTGCCGGGTCGTATCCGTGGGTGGAGACGTTGCGTGGGCAGGCGGCCGAGGCGACCGCGCTGGTCGAGAAGACCCGCCGCCTGGAGGCTGAGCGCCTTGCCGCAGAGTGGGGAGGTGCTCCGCCGTCGGATACCGTCCGCGGGCTGCCCAGCCAGGCGCCGTCCCTGGCCCGGATCGACCGTCCGTTGCTCGACCGCATCGACGCGCTGCCCGCCACCCGCCAGCGCGAGGTGGCCTGCTGGGCTGCCCGCCGCGCGATGCGGGTAGCCGGGCTGGAGCAGATCGGGTGGATCGCCGACGCGCTCGCCGCCGCCGAGGCCGACCGCCCACTGCCCCGATCCTTCACCGAGCAGAGCGGCACCGCCGCGTTCAACCAGCTCTTGTCCGATCCCGAGATGCCGCACGCCACCATCACGCTCCACCTGGCTTCTGAAGCTTCCGGCACCCGGCGCGTCGCCGGCGTGCTCCAGCAGGCCGTCGCGTTCCCCGCTCTGATCGCCCTGGCAAATGACAATCCGTTGGCCGCCGCGATTGACGCCGTCTACAACGCGGCAATCGCTCACGGCGACGACCGCGACCGCTTCCTCACCGACGCCCACATCGCCCTGCGCTGAGCCTCCGATCCGCCGCGCGAACCACCGGCAGCACCGAAGACCTCGCTACCCCGCACGGCGCCCCCCGACAGGACACGCGACGAAGCCACGCCCCGCGCACTCTCATGCCCGAGAACAGTGAACCCGGTCTCTGCGGGGGTCGGTCCTTCGGCGAGTGGCTGGCCTCGACCGGGTCAGCTCGATTGCGGTCTCCCTACGCTGCGGACCGGGCGGCCTTCTGGGGTCAAGCCGAAGCGCAGGATGGTGTCGCGCTGCGAATCGTCGGGGCCGGAAAGCGGCCAGTCTCGCAACGCCCGGAGGGCGAAGCCGTCTCCGCACACCACTGCTCGCAGCAGCTCACCAGGGTCTTTCTGGCGAGCCAGCATTGCCGCCCAGTGCCGGGCACCCCGCCGGCTGAAGGTGGCTAACTCTCGCAGGGCCCGTCGATCTCCCCGCCGTTCGTAGAGCATGGCCAGCCGCCGCCGGACGTAGGTGTCGTTGGAGTTGATCGCATGCTCCAGCAGTCCCTCAAGGTCGTCGGCTTCGAGTAGGGCGTCGGCGCGGTACGCGACCTACGCCACACCGACAAGACCTGGCTCATCGAAGACGGCATCCCCGAAATCGCCCAAGCCCGCCGCCTCGGACACCGCCTCGCCGGCGTCAGAGGCATCTACAGCCACGTCACCGAACCAATGATCACCAACCTCGTCAACGCCCTGCAGCGCCGCTGGGACACCACCCAGCCAGACAGCCCCGACCGCAGCATCCGGCGACTGCGCCCCGTCGCCTGACACCCGAGGTGAGCGATGAAGAGGACGTGCTGCAGGCGTTCATGGCCGATCCGCGCTGCGCTACAAACTCCGGAAGATCAACTCCGAAGCGCTGGCCCGACGTGATCACCTCGCCGCGACGTTGTCCGGCTTCCGGATGGACCTGGACCGGGGCGAACGGGAGCAGATCCTGCTACGGAGCCGTCGAGAAGCATCATCTGGGCCACTCGCGGGCGGACCTGGGGTTTCCGGTTCCTCCTTAAGGGCGGATTGAAGGATCCGCTCCTGGAGTACGAGGAAGCCTTCTCGGGTGCGGGGGATGCCGCCGAGATCTGCCACAGGGCCGGCGCGAGGATGGCGCTGCGTTTCCCGGACCCGCTGGACCGGAAAGACGCGGCCGGCCGGGTGATTCCCCACGAATTCGTCGTGTCCGGGCCCTTGGCCGAGGAAATCGAATCGGTTGAGGACGGTCTCCGGCTGGTCTGGAACCGGCCCGGGGTGGCCGACGAATTCGAACGGATCTGGGATTTACCGAAGCCTCCACCGACCCGCGGATGAACGGAAGGGCGCCCCACTTAGGAGATGGGTGGGCGGCTTATCCAGGCGCCAGAACGCACGGGTCGGCGTCACGTACACGCCACGCCGGTCGTAGTCGGAACCAGGGCCGTGCAGCCCGTACGCCCGCGATCCGACCACAACGGCGGAGACGGTGGGCTGTTCGACAAGCTCGATCACGCGCGGCAACGCTACCCAACCGCCACCCGGCACAGGTAACCGTTTATCTGCTCCGCGACCTGGCGGACGATACTGTGGCCGTGGGCCTTCGAGGGGCCACCCGCGGGTGGAGTGCTCAGGAAGCTGCACGAATACGGTGTCCGGTACGGCATCGAGCCCGTCATCGACACCAGACCGCTCGGAGGGTGACGTGTACGAGTTCCACGGATGGTTTCGCCTCGCGCAGACCACCGAGGAGTCAGACACCGGCCAGCTCAACGCCATCATCGATGAGCTGAACGAGATGATAGCCGGGTTGGACTTCCCGATGAATGTCTCGGCGGAGGTGACGGTACTCAACGGGGAGTACCACCTGCTCCTGCACGGAGTGGCGAACCGACGTCGGGACGAGGCGGCGAGGATGCGCCAGGTGCTCGAGTTAGTGGCACGACGGCTACCGGGCTCCTATGGCCTTCTCTACGAAAAAGACGAAGAGATGCCTGTTCCTCCCGGACCGAACGCGTTCCTGGTCCACGTTATGGCGCGGGGTGGCATCACCGAACGCCTCGACCCGTTCCTGTCACCGCTCCATCCCGTCGTAGAGGATTGATTCCCTAAGGATCTCTCCCTCAGGTGCCAGGTCCGTGGGGCGCATTAGACCATCATCAGGGGCTTGACCTACTGCCATGTCGGTCAAGCCCTTGATGATGTGCGCCTGCGGCGGGTGTTCAGCACCGCCTCGAAGGGAAGGCCCTCAAGCCCTTACGGACGGCGGAGACGGCAGTCCGAGCGCCAGACACCCGGCACGGCCGCTGCCGCAACGACGCGTCCTCACATCCTGGCAGCAGGCGGAGCCACTACGGCACAGACGACCTCATCACTCATTGAATCAGCCGAGCGTGGCTGACCCGTTGACGAGAAACGATGCGGCTTCGACCCGCCGCGCGGGCGCGACATCGACGTCGTCTTCCTCGGCCCCGACGGACCCGACCCGCGACATCGACGACCGAGCCACCGCCCGGCTGACGACGGGCAGAGCCCAGACGTGAACTTGAAACGCCGGGATTTCCGATCGGAGAAGACGGCGCACGCCAACCGCCGCGATAGCTGGAAAGCAGATAGCGGGTCCCGACGACGCCGACGCCTCCGGCGGCACCGTCGTGGTCACCACCCGCCCCTGGCGCAGGAACAGCCAACTCGTCGACCTGCCCTCCGCCGTCATCGCCGCCGCCGTCCGCGCCGGCTTGACACCAACCGAACGCTGCGTCGCGCTGCTCGCCGCGGTACGCGACGGGCACCTCGTCGCCCGCCCGTCGTTCTTCCAACTCCAGGCCGTCCGCAAAGCCCGCACCGCCGGCACCCCACTGCACCTGATCACCCACGAAGACGTCCTGATCTTCACCAAGGTGCCCGCCTCCGCCATTACTCAGGAAGCCTCGTGCGCGCACGGCGAACCCGCCGGCCCCGCAGGCTCGTCCTGTCAGGCGGCCCTGGGCGACGTGGGGCAGAGGGGTTGAATGGCTCGCTCGCAGGGCCGCGCATCGGATCGCTGTGCACCGGATTCAGGGGCCTCGACGCGGTTGGTGCTGCCGTCTCCTACGACGAGTTCGGCGCGCAACAACATGCGCTGCAGGACGTCATCGGAGTCGGTGTCAGGCTGCCTATCCCTGCTGCGGCTGCGGCCGGCCTGACCGGCGAGGTGTTGGATGCCTTCGTCCGCGCAGCCCCGCCGAGTACGAACGAACCCTCGAACCCACTACGCTGCTACCGATTGCGGCATAACCCGGTGTCCACACCCCCGGGGGAAGCGAGCTCTGCCATCCACACAGCGTGAACGTCGACACGCCGCCCGGCCGGCAAGCCGAACAGCGTGTCAACCAACACCGTGAACGTTTGTGGTCAGGGCACTAGATCATCCGGCGCCGTACCCGCCACACCACCACACCGATCAGGATCGCCGCGACGGCGATGAACAGGGCCGCCTCGATGAGCTGGAACGTCCAGAACCGGTCGGCCGGGTGGTAGACCCCGAACTGCTGGATGCCCCGCGCGTGCAGGAACTGGTTGAAATTGGTGCCGGCCCGGTTGGCGGCACCCTCCAGCTCGTAGTACTCGGTCCAGCTCAGCCTGCGCCCGGCGGCGTCTGCGTAGCCGTGTTCGATCACCCAGTCAGCGAAGCTGGGCACGGGCCGGTGCCCCACCTGGTCCTTCGAGCCGCCGACTCCGACCGGCTCCATGGTGGTGAGCGGCGTGGCGTACGCGGGACGGGCCAACAGCGCCACCGACATCCGGGCGGCGAGGAACGCCCCGAACGCGACGCCGAACGCGGGCAGGCTGCGCCGCAGGATCGCCCCGGCGGCGGTGGCGACGCTGAACGCGAACAGCGCGTACGCCACCGGAACAAGTCCCTCCAGGTCGAAGGCGTCGTACTGGAACCGCCCTTCCCACGCGTCGAATGGCTGACGGAACCAGGTGAGCACCGCGGTGAACATCCCGGTGAGCGTGACGGTGACGCCGGCCAGTGCCGCGAGCTTGGCCGCCAGCCAGCGCATCCGCGGCACGGCCTGCGTCCAGGCGAGCTGCCAGGTGCCGTCCTCCAGTTCGCGCGCGAGCAGCGGCGCACCGAGGAACGCACCGATGACGACGGGGACCAGATAGAAGCCCGCCAGGAGGTTCTCGACGTACCCGTACTCCTCGTCGAGCCGACGGAAGGAGGCCGCGCAGGCCTCGTTGATACCGGCCTCTCCCGCACACCGGGCGGGACCGCCGGGGAACAGGTCGTGGGCCTGCGTCCCGAGCATGAGCAGGGCAATGCCGAACATGCCGACAAGCAAACCCAGGACGCAGACCTCGGTCCGGTGCTGGCGCCAGATCAACCACGTCATGCCGCCACCTCCGACGTGACCGCGGCGCTCGGCTCGGACGGCCGGCGCAGGTACGCCAGCACCAGGTCCTCCAGCGCGACCGGCTGGGCCTGCCACCCAGGCGCGGCCGGGATCCCGCCGTCGCGTACCAGCAGGGTCGTGTGCCGGTCGCTGTGGACGGCCTCCACGACGGCGCCGGCCCGGTCGAGGTCGGTGGCCGTGCGCGGGCCGACGAGCAGCCGGTGCTCGGCGAGGAGGGTGTCGATGTCACCGGTGAGCGTGACCCGGCCGTGGTTGAGCACGACCAGGTGGTCGCAGACGCGCTCCAGCTCGTGCACGACGTGGGAGGAGAACAGGACGGTCACCCCGCCTTCGGCCACCGCGCCCATGAGGACCTGCAGGAACTCGTGCCGGGCCAGCGGGTCGAGGCTGGCCACTGGCTCGTCGAGGACAAGCAGGTCCGGCCGCTTCGCCAGGGCCAGAGCCAACGCGACCTGGGCCTGCTGCCCGCCGGAGAGCGTACCGGCCCTGCGGTCGAGCGGGATGCCCAGCTTCGCCAGTCGGCGCTCGGCCAGCCCCTGGTCGAACCGCAGGTTGCAGGCCCGGCCGAAGCGGAGCATCTCGGCGACGGTGAAGCGCTTGTACAGCGGGTGGTCCTGGGCCAGGAACCCGACCCGGGACAGAGTTTGCGGGGTGCTGGCGGTGACGTCGTGGCCGAGGACCTCCACCGTGCCGGTGCTCGGTGCCAGCAACCCGACGGCCAGGCGCAGCAGCGTGGTCTTGCCCGCGCCGTTCGGCCCGACCAGGGCGATCACGCCGCCCGCCGGCAGGGCCAGGGTGCAGTCGCGCAGCGCCCAGCCCTTCCGGTACCGCTTGCCCACACCGTCGGTGCGCAGCGCGAACTCGGTCGCTGTCACGCCACGTCCTCATTCCTCGTCTGCTGGTGGACGGAAGTAAAAAGCGCGTTGACCGCCTGCTCGTCGAGGCCGGCCGCGTAGGCGCGGCGCAGCCAGGTCGCCAGGCCGCGGCGCAGCGACGTGTACGTCGATGCCGACATCACGGCCGACTGCTGTTCATTGACGAACGTGCCCTGGCCGGGCCGGCCGGTGACCAGGTTCTCCTGCTCCATCTGCCGGTACGCCTTGGCGACGGTGTTCGGATTGATCGCCAGGTCCTCGACCACCTCGCGGATGAGCGGGAGGCGGTCACCGGGTTGGAGAAAGCCCAGCAGCACCGCCTGGCGGACCTGCTGGACGAGTTGCAGGTACGGCGGCACGCCGGAGTGGGTGTCGAGCCGGAAGACGAACACGGTAGCCCCTTACTGCTTTGCTAGTAACCTAGTAAAGCAGTAAGTTGGCGGTCAAGAGAGCCGACGCGCCCGCACGACCGCGGCACCGGATCCGGGCGCACGCCTGCCCCGACCGCCGGCGGGTACCCGCGAGGTCGGGGCGCGGCGGCGACAGTGACAACGGACCGGCGACGTACGCGATGAGGCGGCTGGCCGCGTGGACCACGGCTGGGGCACGTATCGGTATGGCCGTCCTCGGTGGCGTGGCGGGATGGAACTTGCTCCACTGCCCGGCCCAGGGGGTGCTCTCGGCCGGGAAGACGTGGTTGTTGAGTGGCCCGGTGACCAGCGACAGGCCTCCGGAGACCAAGAACCTTTGTATCGTGGCCACCCCGCCGACTCACCCCGACATGGCCGCCCCGCCCGACGACAACGACGCCCCGTCGGACATCGATGCCTGGTTCGGCGACGACCTAACCGACACCCACCTGCCCAGCGACACGGCCACCACCGCACCCGACAGCGGATCGCTGGCGGAGGCGACCAGCCTAATTGTGGCCTGCTGGCCCCTCGACGCCGACGACCCCACCAACCGCATCCGTCTGGCATGGCTGCTGACCGCCTGCGCGCGCCTACTGCGCCCTGGCGGTTGCCTCGTCCTCGTCGTCACCGTGTTCAGCCCCACGCGCTCACCCTCCCACCCGCGCTGGCTGTCGACAGCAATGGTGACAGCCATCAGCCGCGACACGGACGGCTGCCAGCCGCCCAGCGCGGCTGGCTTCAGGCCGTCGCCAGGCTGTTGAACGTCAACCAGTAGTGACCATCGGCGACATCCGATGCTGAGTGTTTGTGCAGCTCAGGCGAATGATGGGCGACCTTTGTCCGGTTTGCCTGGCACCCGGCACCAGTTCAACGCCAAGTGAGGCGGCGTTACCGGAGGTCGTCGAGCACGTCCCGGGTGATGGTGACAGCGGCTGGTTCAAGCTCCCCCAGCTCGTTTGCAGTGGTGGCTGACGGGGACAGAAGCCGGATGGTCGCGACGGCATTGTTGGATCGGGCGCGGACGGCGACTGCGGGGGGCTCGATGGTGACGAAGGCTTCGTCACCTACGCCGGTGGTGGGCTGGGTTCGGCCGGCGGTGAGTGCTTGCCACGCCGCGTCCGCAGCTGGTTGTGCGGGGTAGATGACTAGGCGGGCGGTGACGCTGGCTCCGGTCCCGTCGGTGGAGCCCCACTGGCAGTCCGCGGTGATGATTGTGGCGGTGCTCCGATAGTCGGGGGTGGGTCGGCCTTGTCCACCGACGCCGAGCCCGCTGGCTGCTTGATTGGTGAGCTGTGGGCACTTCTCAGCCAATCTGGTCCAGGTCCCGGTGGCCGGTGGGAGTGGCCTGTCGGAGGACGGTGCAACCGTGGTCGTTGGCAGGGTGTTCGGCAGTGGAGAGGTGTCGGGTTCGGTGCAGCCGGCCGCGAGCACGATGAGGGCCGTGAGCGGCAGCGCCGTCCGGCGGACTACCTGCTTGTTTTCGGTCGTCATGGGTGACTCCTTGTCAGCCGCTGCCGAGGATTTCTTGCTGATTCACAGGTTGACCGGCTGCGGCCACTTGCCACCGGGGAGGCCCGTGTGGTCGCCGTACTCCGCTGCGAGGGTAGTGATCTGCTTCAGGACTTCGGCAAGGCGGTTGGACAGGTTCAACCCGTACTGGAGGGTCTCGGTGACGGCGGTGCCGATGAACTCGGAGAAGTCCTGGAGGGTGAGAGGGAGTTGGGTGACGGCACCGGCTGCGGTTGCGGTGCCGTCGATGGCGACGACGGTCAGGGCGCCGACGACCTCCGCGGCCCGCTCGCCGAGTTGGACCATGTACGCGGTGTTGGCCTCGGCGACGTCGGCGAGCCAGGCGCTGGTGGCCTTGACTTTCTCGGTGGTGGAGTTGACGGCGGCGATCTGGTCCAAGACGCGCTTTTCGTAGGTCGCCTTGGCGGGTCCGCGCCAGCTGTCGATTTTGCCGGAGCCTGTCATGTCCGGGCCGAGGCCGGACAGCAGCGGGTTGACCTGGGTGGCCCAGCCCAAGCCGGTTTCGAAGAGGGATCCGACCGGTACGGATCCGTCGACCGCCTTCTGGAGAGCGCCGATGATCTGGCCAACTTTTGTGCCGATCTCCTGCACGAGCTTCCGTACGCGCTTGATGGCGTCGGTGATCTCCTCGGTCCACCACTCGGAGAGGGTGGCCCAGATGCTGTCGTTGTTCAGCTCGTGTTGGACCCGCGCCAGCAGGCTGTTGATCCTGTCGATCAGTGACTGCCACTCGCGCTGGATGTCACCCAGCGCGCGCTCAAGCGTCTTCACGCCTTGGCGGTAGCTGAGCAGGATCAGCGGGGCGAAGTCGGAGTCGGTGCCTGGATGAGTCACAGGTCCCCCGTCGGTGTGCGGTGCATCAGGATGAGGCGATCTGGTCGAAGTCGTGCTTGGCGTTGACGTCGGTGTCCTCGTACCAGTCGGCGCACCGCTTCAACGCCCCACCGAACTTGTCGAACTCGGTGACCGCTTGTCGGAACAGGTCGGTGAGCCAGAACTGCATCTTCTCGTAGCCCTGCTGAAGGTCGGGCGCGGTGACCGCGTTGCTCAGGTCGGTGACGGAGAAGGCGGCACTGCTCAGGCCCTGGTCGGCGGCGAGGGCAGCTACGCGGGCCATGCGGTCTGAGAGGTCGAACCACTTCTTCGCTTCATCGCGGATGCCTTCAACAGCGACCTCGACAGCCTGATCGGAGTACCAGTTGTAATCAGTCACTCTTACTCCAACCCGGCCTGGTGATCTGTCGCTCGACGCAGAACCTGCGTGGCGTCCTCGGCCAGCCCGGCGGCGTCGGAAGGTTTGAGAACCTGCTCATTGGCTTCGACCCGGGCAATGACCGCGCCTGACATGACGACGCGGAAGAGGCCACGCGGACCCGTGATGACTCGCTCTCGCTCAGTCTCTCTGGCCTGCCTGAGCGCTTCGGCGCGGTCGAGGATCGTCATGGCGCGTTCGGTCTTGCGGACGAGGACACCGCCCAGACGAGGACTGTTGTAGTCCGGCATGGGTTCCGCCGGCCCGTCGGCAAGAACCTGCGAGTAGTCGAGCCGTCGGTCAGGATTCGAGCAGCCGTGGCGGGCAAGGGTGAGCCGTGCCATCGTCGCCTTTGACCGGGCGAACTCCAGGGCCTGCCACACTGCCCGACCTACCCCAGCAGGACCGACGCGCTGCCACCAGTCTTCATCGATGGCGACCCGCTCTGGCGTGCCGAGCAAATCCACGAGGCAGTGAACGGACCCGGTGCGGTCAGAGGCGTCGACGGTGATCGCCGGGGCCGGAGCTCCGACCGGTAAACGCGACACCACGTCCTGCAGGTTCGCGACAAAGATCCGCGCATCTTGGATCCGCCGGTCATCAAGACCGCCGTGTTCAGGCATGCGGCGACTCCACATGAATCTCCCCCGTTGTAGACAGTGCGCAACCGCGCACCATCAGAACTGCCTATGGATGATAGGTGGGTACCAGCATGGAGATCTGCCTGGCCGATGCCGTCTTGTAGCGGGCGCGTGATACATGTCCCGCCCCTTGGTCCTCAGTCCTGAGATCCCGTCCCAGCAGTTCGCGCAGGCAGAGAGCCGTGCGCTGCTGTTGCCGGCAGTATCCGCGCATGGTGCGCGGACGGCCGAGGACGGGCGCGACAGTCTGGTAGCCGACAGGGGCCTCTGTGTACCAAGGCGGGCCGTTCGTCGCCCCTGGACGCTCTACGCGAACGGCCTCCTGCGGTAACAGGAGGCCGTTCTGTCCGAGGTGTGTGCCTACTCACAGCCCATGGCCTCCGAAACGGCGAGCAAACGTAGGTACGCCGGCTGCCCGGCTCGATGACGCGGCACTTGACCTGCAACAAGATGCCGTCCGCCGCACGAACGTCCCAGCTCTTCTCCGACTGCGGCGCAAGCTCGCCGCGATAGGCCTTCGCAACGACGGACTCCGCCAGGTCACCGGCAGGGGCGTCGCGCGACTTAACAACGCCACGCCGGATCAGCTCAGTGAGGATCCGAGAGTAGAGCCGAGCAGTCGCCGGACGCTCATCGATCGGAGATCAGGATCGTGGCCGCTTGCGCGACGTGACGGTACACCCGTGCGCGTACGAGTTCACCCCGCGATCTAACTCTCCTGTATCGGCTGCCGGCCAACGAGCGCGGCGCCTATCGGGAATCAGTAAGACACACGAATCGGCCGCAAACGAGGGGACAGTAGCTTCTCGCAGTCACTCGTGGCTCGCGACAAGTTGACCGTTGGACACTGACCCCGGATGAGGTCGGAGTAGCAGCAGAGCTGGAGGCACCAGGAGAGCCGGGCTGTCGTCACTCGGCGGCCGCGACCCCGGCCAGCGTCGCCAGCTGAGCCCGCGACGTGATCCCCAGCTTGGGAAACGCCTTGTAGAGGTGGTAGCCCACGGTCCGTGGGCTGAGGAAGAGTTGGGCGGCGATGTCGCGGTTGGAGGCGCCGCCGGCCGCCAGCCGCACCACCTCGCGTTCCTGCGCGGTGAGCACGCTGAGCGGGTCGCCGGCCCGGCGCGGCGCGGCCGGCACGTCCCCTGTCGCGCGCAGCTCGGTGCGGGCCCGCCGGGCCCACGACTCCGCGCCCAGCCGGTCGAACACGTCCAGCGCGGCGCGGAGCTGCGCGCGCGCATCCGCCCGCCTCCGCGCCCGTCGCAGCCACTCGCCGTAGGCGAGCCGCGTCCTCGCCTGCTCGTGCGGCTGGTCGTCACCGTCGTGGGCACGGACGGCGGCAACGAAGTACGGTTCGTCCTGGTCCACCAGGGCCCGGCAGCGCAGGGCCACCGCGTCTGAGGCCGGTTGACGGACATGCCGCGCCCAGGTCAGGTAGCGCTCCAACGGCTCACCGGCCCGCTCCGGCCGGCCACTGCGGACCGCCGCCTCGACGAGATCGGCGGCGGCGAGCGCCCCGATCCCGGTCCGCGGGATCCGTTCCAACTGCTCCAGAGCAGCGTCCGCATTCCCCAGGCCGAGTTCGAGACGCCCGAGCGCCCAGCGTCCGAGGGCCGCCGCGAGGACCAGCTTGCGGTCGTCGGCCCGCCGGACGCCCTCCTCGGCCCTCGCGCGGCACCCCGCCACGTCCTCCTGATGGGCGAGCACCCAGGCGAGGCAGCACGTGAGGTGGATGACCCGGTGCTCATGACCCAGGTCGGTCGCCAGCCGCAGCCCCGCGTCGAGGGTCGCCCTCGCCTCCCCGTACCGGCCCCGCAGACCCTGCGCGAACCCCTGGTCCTGAAGGGCGAACGCCAGCCAGCCGATCATCCCGCTCTTCCGGCAGTCCGCCACGACCCGCCCGGTGAGTTCCTCGCAGAGGGCCGCGCGGCCCGTCGCGAGGGCGGCGCCGGCGGCGAAGGTCAACCCCGGTACGCCCAGCCCGGCAAGCCCGGACGCGTCCAGCGCGCCGCCGGTGAGCGGCAGCCCACCCGCGAGGTCGCCGGCCAGCAGCCGGGCCAGCCCCACCGCCTGGCCGACCAGCGGCGAACCGGTCGGCGGCAGCTCGTGGAGCGCCGTCGCAGCCTGTCCGGCCAGCGGCGCGTCACCGGCGAACCAGGCGCAGCGAACCGCCTCCACCAGCAGCCAGGTCGCCTGCTCGGGGTCGCGCACCGCCACCCGGGGGGCGGCGTCGAGGACGATCCGGCCCGCAGCCAGCGGGGTGCCCAGTTCGACCTCGCGGTGGGCGCGGACCTGGGTCAACGCCACGATCATCGCCGGGTCGTCCACGTCGGGCGTGGCGCTGTCGGCGAGCGCGGCGGCACGGTCGGTCAGACCGGCGTCGCTCGCGGCCAGTGCCGCCGCGGCCAACCGGGCGGATCGACGTACCGGATCGACGGTGAGCTCGGCGGCCCGCTGGTAGGCGGCCGCCACCGCGGCGTGGCCACCCCGGGTACGGGCTCGGCCGGCTGCCTCCTCCAGCTGCCGCGCGACGTCCTCGTCCGGACCGAGCGCGGCCGCGGCCAGATGCCAGATACGCCGGTCGGCGGCGTCGGGCGAGGTCGAGCTGGTCAACGCGTCGGCGAGTGCCCGGTGTACGGCAAGGCGCCGGCTCACGGACGCGCTCTGGTACGCGGCCGCCCGGATGAGGGGATGACGGAAACCGACGGCCGTCCCGCTGATCCCGATCAGCCGGCTCCGCTCGGCGGCTTCCAGACCGTCGAGCGAAGCGCCAGCGGCGACCAACGTCGCGAGTTCGCCGGAACCGTCCGCCGCCGCCACCAGGAGCGCGGTGCGCGCGGCCTCGGGCAGCGCGGCCATCTGCGCGAGGAACGCCTCCTGGACCCGCTCGGCCACCGGCATCGTGCCCACCGGCGACAACCGCCCGGTCCGCTGTTCGGGAGTCAGCGCGGCCGGCAGCTCGATGAGCGCCAGCGGGTTGCCGGCCGACTCCTGGACGAGGCGCTCCCGTACCTGCGGCGGAAGATCGGCGGGGAGCAGCGCGGCGGCCGCCGTGTCGTCCAGCCCGGCGAGACGGTGTTCGGGAAGGCCGGTGACCGGAAGGTCCGGACGGGCGGCGAAGATCATGGCGACGCCGTCGGCCCCGAGCCGGCGCGCCGCGAACACCAGGGCGTCGAAGGACGCCTCGTCGCACCACTGCGCGTCGTCCACGAGACAGAGCAGCCCGCCATCTCCGGCCAGCTCGGACAGGAGGCTGAGGGTGGCCAGGCCCACCAGGAACCGGCTCTCCGGTGGCGCATCGCGCAGCCCCAGGGCACCGCCGAGCGCCCTCGCCTGCGCGTCGGGCAGCGCGTGAATCCGGTCGAACCCGGTCCGCAGGAGCAGGTGCAGTGCGGCGAACGGCAACGCCGCCTCGGACTCGATGCCGACACCGCGCAGCACCCGCATGCCGGTCGCCCGCAGCGCGGCGTACTCCAGCAGCGCCGACTTGCCAATCCCCGCCGGACCCCGGAGGACCAGGGCGCCGCTGCGACCTTCTCGGGCGCCGTCCACCAGCCGGTCGATCTCCGCCTGTTCCTCAGCCCGCCCGTGCAGCACGACTGGCAACCTACCGTCACGATGACGGATTCGGCATGGCCGCCAGCTCCGTAGCTTCGTGAACAGACGCACGTCAGCACCACGAAGGGACCTTGAGATGGCCACCATCGCCAGCACCGTCCGGACCGCCGACGACGCCAAGCTGCTCCGCTTCGCCCTCAAGCAGGACGCGATCGGCTCGGGCGCCAACGGGATCGTCTATCTCGCCGTCGCGGCGATCTTCGGCCAGCTGTTCGGCCTGCCCGCCGGCCTCCTCTACCCCGTCGGCGCCTTCCTGGTCGTCTTCGCGGCCGCCCTGGTTTACCTCGGGTCGAGGCCGGCGGTGAGCCGGCCCGCCGTGGGAGTCGTGATCGCCGTCAACATCGCCTGGGTCGCCGCGAGCGTCGAGCTGCTCGTCGCCGGCTGGTTCCCGTTGACCACCCTCGGCGTCGCGCTCGTGATCGCGCAGGCGGTGGTGGTCGCCGGATTCGCCGCCCTCCAGATCACCGGCCTGCGCCGGACCGCCTGCTGATCCGTGCGGATCCCCGGGTGCCCCTTCCGCGCGGGAGCGGGCACCCGGGGCTGCGGCTCGCCGCCCGGTCGCGGCCCGCAACCGAGGCGGGCCGTAGCCCGGTCAGGAGGCGAGTGCCTTGCGATAGACGACCAGGTCGTCGCCGGCCTGCCAGTAGTCGCGGATTCGGGCTTCCTCGTCGTAGCCGCACCGACGGTAGAACCCGCGGGTGCGGTCGTACTGCGGGGTGCCGGAGGTGTCGACCAACAGCAGCCGCTGGCCCCGTTCGCGCAGGTCGTCCTCGATGTGTCGGATCAGCGTGGAGCCCCGTCCCTGGCCCTGCCGGTCGGGACGCACAGCGATCATCGACAGGTCCCACACCCGGTCCGCGGCGATCTTCGGCTGGTAGTACGCCACCCCCACCAGGTCGCTGTCGGCGTCCACCAGGCACCGGTGGCCCTGGGCCTGGTCGAGCGCGAAGTAGCCGGCCATCATCTCCTCGACGAAGGGTGCGTCGTCGGCGGTGAACATCTCGGCCGCGACGACCAGCTCGACGATGTGCGCGGCGTCCTCGGGCGTGGAGGGTCTGATCACACTGACCTCCGTGGTGCGTGCAGGGCCAGGGTGCTCGCCGAGCCGGGCGGGCGCGGGGCGGCGTGGCCGAGGCAACCCTAGTGGGCCGAACCGGAGCCGTCCTGCGCAATACGATTCGCCGCGGGGGCAGGGGCAGGTACGAGAAACGGCCGCAGGAAGGATCCCGCGGCCGCTTCTGCATCGATGCGGTCGCCTACCCTCTGTGACCGTGAACATACGGGTGATGCTTGTTCGGCGACGTGATGAGGACTAACTTTGCTTCGTCAAGCAAGGGTATTTGGACGTTGTCGTGGACCGGGCTCCGGAGCCGTACCGGCTCTGTTGCCGCCGCGAGGTCCGGATGCCTGCCGGGCCCGGTGTCGTTCAGGAGTCGGACATGATTTTTGGGGGAGCTCACCGCAGCCACCGCGACGAGCAACGATGCCGGGCGGCCCGGCGGCGGATCCGGGAGACCCTGGCGGTCCGGCGGGCCGCCGTGGCGGCGGGGCAGCCGAGCGTCAAACTGCGCGACGAGGCGAAGCCTGCCGCCTGACGAGGCGTGACCGGCGCGGAGCGGCCGGCCTGCCGAACGGGGGTCAGGCCGGCCGACCGAACTGGGGCGTGACCGGGCGACGGCGTTGCGCGTCTGAGGTGCTTCGGTCGTAGCCGTGGCCCGCCGGGGCCGGTGTGGCCGATGCGAACGCGCGCACGTCCGGGCGGCACCGAGGGCCGTCCCGGCGGAGTAGCTGCCCTGAGCGACCAGGCAGATCGCGCCAGGTGGATCGTCGCGTGCGGAGCCGGTCGACCAACCGCGCCGGTAGTTGCCAAGGCGGAGAGTCTCGTGGGGTCTGCCAAGGTCCCGTTCGGGTATGCGCGGCGGGCAAGCGCTCGAGTCCGCGTTTTGTCACGTCGTGCGAGGTATGGATGCCGGAATCTCCGCCGTGGCACCCACGGCTGCTGCACCGTCCGCCCGGTGACGTCGTCGAGTTGCGGGTGCACGGGGTGTCCGGTGGCGACGCGGACGACATCCTCGATCGGCCGCACGTGCAGCGGGTCGCCGGCGATCACAAGGGTGGCTTCTACCGGCCCCGCGAAGGCTACGGTGACTCCCGAGGCGCCTGCGGCGTGGTGCTGGAGACCTACCGATGGAGCGAACTGCCGAGCGGAGCCGCGGCGAGGACCCTGTCGCTGGTGTTCCTGTTGCCGTTCATGGCGTGCAACGCGGCAGCGTGGATGCGGCCGAGGGCGAAGATCAGCGGCGGTGTGGTCTGGGTCGGCTGCCGGCTGGTCGGCCTGAGCCTCACGGTCCTGTACGTCCTGTCCTTCGTCGGGGTGGCGCTGGACCTGCTCGCCTGCAAGTGCATGTCCCGGGGCGACTGCCTCGCAGGCCGCACCTGGCTGTCCTGGCTCGGGGGTCAACCCGTCGGGCTGCGCATGGCGTTGCTGGCGCTGGTGCCCGTCGCGGCGATCTGGGTGTTGTGGCTGGCAGGCTCCCGGTGCGGTCACTGGTACCACAACTTCATCCCGCCGTCGGGCACGACGGCCGACACGGCACTCGGCGCGATCGGGACGCAGAACGCCATGCCGGGAGTGGGCCGGCTCCACGCCATCCATGTGGCGACCGGTCTCGTGGTGCTCGATCTCAGTCTGATCACCGCGCTATGGTCCGCGCGTGGACCGAGGCTCCTCGACGTCGTGCTCACGGCCTGCGCCGTGGCCGTCTTCTGCGTCAGTGTCGTGCTGCTGTGCCTACCGTCCGTGATCGATGCCGCAGCCGGCACCCCGGTGATCAACGGCGTGCTCCGGGCCCTGCGGTCGGCTGCCGTGGCCGTGACGATCGTCGTCATCGGCCGGGTCGCGTTCGACCGCACCGAGTGGCCCGCCGGGGACGGACTGCCCGGCCACGACGTCGCGGTGGTCCTGCTCTTCGGGGCACAGGGCACGCTGCTGGCGCTGCTCGGGATTGCGGCACTGGCGGGCCGGGACCGCCGGCAGGGCAGCCGCCCGAGGCTGCGCGGGCTGGGTGCGCCACTGTTCGCGTGTCTGGCGGTGGGGCTGGCGGTCAGCTTCGCCACCGAGTTCAACTACCGCGTCTCGGACTACCTCGACCGCGATCAGCCCACCCCCGACGTACTGCCCACCAGCCCTGTTCTGCCGTACAAGTGGACGATGTTCGGCTTCTTCCTGTCGGTCATCGGCGCAGCGGTCGCCGGCGCGGTGATGGTGGTGCTCTCCTGGCGGCACCGGCGGCGGACGGCGGACGGCATCGTCGCGCGCGACTTCCCCGAGGTGGATGGGGGGACGGCCCGGCGGCGGGCACAGGTTCGCGACGCGATCGCCCGGGCGCATTTCACGGAACGCCTGGGCCCGCTGGCGGTGACCTACTGCTGCGTCGTCGCGCTGAGCCTGGGCTTCACCGCTGCGGCCCTGGCCGAGCTGCAGCCGAGTGTCGCCGCGGAGGGTCTGGTCAGCCTGCCGTCCGACTTCGTCAGTGCCGGCACCCAGTTCGGCAGCTACCTGATGGCGCTGCTCTTCGTCGGTCTGCTCTTCGGAGGGCTGTTCGCCTACCGGACGCTCGCCTTTCGCCGCTACATCGGCATGCTCTGGGACCTCGGGATGTTCTGGCCGCGTGCCGCCCACCCCTTCGCCCCACCGTGTTACGCCGAGCGCGCCGTGCCCGAACTCGCCTGCCGCATCAGCATGCTGGCGCGGCAGGGGCGGTACGTGCTGGTCGCGGCGCACAGCCACGGGTCGGTACTGGCTCTGGCGAGCATCCTGCAACTGGAGCCGTACGTGCTCTCCAGGGTCGCTCTGCTGACGCACGGCTGCCCGCTCAGACGCTTCTACAGCACGATGTTCCCGGCCTACGTGGGCACGGACGTCCTGAGCGAGGCGGGCCGCCGGTTGGGCTGGCGCTGGGTGAACCTGTGGCGTGACACCGATCCGATCGGTGGCTGGATCTTCACGCCCAGCGGTACGGGTGACGACGCCTCGCGGCGGCCGCCCGAGGTGGACCGCCGGCTCCGGGATCCGCAGCAGCTCGACGCCCGCGGCAACGACACCGTCTGGCCCCCGATGCACGGCCACCGGCCGTGCGTGACGGACGACCGGTACGAGGCTGCCGTCTGCGAGCTGTCCGAGCGGCTCCGGACCGGCTGAGGTCAGCTGTCGCCGAACCTGGTCGGGGGAGTGCGTGGTGCCGTCGTGCACCTGAGCCACCGGCCTCACGGGGAAGACGCGGGAGAAAGACGGGGGACTCGTGAAACCGGGTGGGGGTCCCAGGCGTCTTCGGCATGTTCCGGGTCGGTGGCACTGACCCGGAACACGTGTGGCAGACGGCTGACACGTCCCCCGGGCACGAGGAGTGAGCATGACGACGAGCAGGTGGTTGGCCGTGGCGGGCCTGGTGGCGGTTGCTGCCGGGGTGGGGGCCTGCGGGCCGGCGACGACCGAGGCCGGCGGGTCGGCCCCCACCACCGTCTCCGCGAGCGGCAGCCCGACGGCCTCGGCGGCGGCAACCACGCCGACGAGCGACAAGGTGCCCGCGGAACTGTCCGGCACGCGGCAGGTCACGATCGTGCGGGTCGACGGTTTCGAAGCGGGGGTGACGATGACCGGCGACGGGCGCCTCGCCGAGGTCGACGACGACAGCGGGCGCCAGCTGTTCGTGCCGACGCCCCTGGGCGGAGGCGCGTACCTGATCAAGGCATACGATCGGTCGAACGGCCATCCTTCCGCAGATGAGCCGTCGTGCTGGCAGGTCGATGTCCCGGGTCAGACGCAGCCGTTGCGGGTGAAGGCTGCGCCGTGCGACTCGAACGACCCGGACCAGCGTTTCGTGATCGGCATAGCGGCCGGCGCCGGCGCGCGGGCCTACACCATCAGCAACAAGTCCGCCGTCCTGCGGTACGCGCCGAAGGCGGGTCTGATCCTTGAGGAGCCCGGTGAGGGTGCACCGTCGAGCAGGTTCCGGTTGGTGGACAACGGTCCGGCGCGGGCCGCTGACTGATCGTCCAGTGCGGCGAGCAGCCTTGTGGAACGCCATGACCCATGCGTGACACCCAGGAGTTCGACGCCTTCTACGCCGCCTCCGCCCGCCGCGTCCTGGGCCAGGTGTACGCGATGATCGGTGATCGCGCCGAGGCGGAGGACGCCGTGGCGGAGGCGTACGCCCGAGCCTGGGATCGGTGGACGTCCGTGCGTGACTGCGACAGCCCGGAGGCGTGGGTGCGCCGGGTCGCGTACCGCACCGCGGTCAGCGCGTGGCGTAAGGCGGTGAACCGGCTGCGCGCCCACCGCCGCGAGGTGGCGGGCCAGTATCTGGACCAGCCATCCCCCGATCACGTCGCGCTCGTCGGTGCCCTGCGGCGGATACCGGACGCACAGCGACGAGTTGTCGTGCTTCACCACCTGGTCGGTCTCAGCGTTGCCGAGATCGCCGGGGAGACCGGCACGTCGCAGAACACCGTCAAGACCTGGCTGGCGCGGGGGCGCAAGGCCCTGGCGGCGCACCTGACCGAGGACGATCACCTTGCGGTGGGCGGGAGCGATCGTGGAATCTGACCGGAGGCTCGACGACGCGTTGCGGGCGATCGCCGGTGAGGTGCAGGCCGGCGGCCGGCTCCCCGTCGTGGCTGACGTACGTCGTCGCGGTGAAGCGCGCCGGCGGCGCAGGTACGCCGTGCACGGCGGGCTGTGTGCGCTGGTGGCGGGAGTCGCCGGTATCGGCGTGGTGCAGGGCGGCGGGCTGTCCGGCGGACCGGCTGCCCCGCAAGCAGGTGATTCGGCATCCGCGAGCGCGGAGTCGCTGCTCGCCGGTCGCCGGTCGTTCGCCGTCGTGCCGGCGTCGGCTCCCGAGTCGGCGCTCGGGCTGGCCGATGACGGTCGCCTCGCCGTGGTCGGCGACGGCGACCGTGGGCGCCGGACGTTCGTGCTCGTGCCGCAGTCCGACGGCACCTATCTCGTCCGCGCGGCCGAGCCCGGCGCTGAAGGGACGGGCGCCTGTTGGCAGGTCGAGGCCAGGGGGAGTGATCCCCTGACCGTCGTGGCGGCGGCCTGTGAGCCCGGGGAGCCGGATCAGCGGTTCTCCCTGGTGCGGCAGGAGCAGGAAGGCGGCCACGACACGTACGCGATCAGCAGTCGCGACGCCTACCTGCAACTGTCCGCCACGCGCGGACCGATCCTCGAAGAGCTGGGGGATGCGCCCCTGTCCACCACCTTCCGACTCCAGGACGCCGGTCCCGCTCCGCGCTGATTGCCAACCTTGGCGGGCGGCCTGCGGTACCGCCGACCACAGCACTTCGACAGCTGCGGCGTGGCGGTCAGAGCTTCCGCGACGGCCATGCCGACCGACCCTGGTGATGAGTTGTCGCGCCCGCACCCGTCATACCTACGACGGGACACGACGAGGCGGAAGGATGACGTGATGGGTGCGGACACGCGGCTGAAGGAGCTGGGCGGGAGCGGTCTGGGGGAGGTCGACGAGTCGGCGTTCTCGGGGCTGGCGGAGCGGCACCGGCGGGAGCTGCACGTGCACTGCTACCGGATGCTCGGCTCGTTCGAGGACGCCGAGGACACCGTGCAGGAGACGTTCCTGCGCGCCTGGCGGCGGCGGGAGACCTTCGAGGGGCGGTCGACGTTCCGGGCCTGGCTGTACCGGATCGCCACCAACGCCTGCCTGGACCTGCTCGCCAAATGCCGCCCGGAGCCTGCGAGCGGCGGCGAGGTGCTGTGGCTGCAGCCCTACCCGGACCGGCTGCTCGACGAGCTGCCCGCGGGCGGAGCGGACGAGCCGGAAACCGTCGCCGTCGCGCGGGAGACGATCGAGCTGGCGTACCTGGTCGCAGTCCAGCACCTCGCGCCGCGCCCCCGGGCCGTGCTGATCCTGCGGGACGTGCTCGGCTGGCCGGCGAAGGACGTCGCGGAGCTGCTCGGGGACTCCGTCAACTCCGTGAACAGCGCGCTGCAGCGGGCTCGCGCCGGCATGCGGGAACACCTGCCCGCCGAGCGGCAGGACTGGACCGGCGGCGACGAGGACCCCGGGACGCGCGAGCTGGTGCGCCGCTATACCGACGCCAGCGTGGCCACGGACATCGACAGGCTCGCCGCACTGCTGCGGGACGACGTCCGCTGCTCGATGCCGCCCACGCCGGGCCTGTACGTCGGCCGCGACGCGGTGGTGAACGACTGGGTCGAGAGCGGCTTCACGAACCTCGAGGGCCTGCGCGCCGTCCCCACCTTCGTGAACCGGCAGCCCGCCGTCGCCTTCTACCTCTGGCGCAAGCAGGAGGGGGCGTACCTGCCGCTGACGATCGATGTCCTGCGCATCACCGGCGGGGCGATCACCGAGATCGTCACGTTCCACGGCGACCAGTTCCCGCGGCTCGGGCTGCCGGAGCGGCTGCCGGCGGACGGCACGGAGTAGTCCCGGTGTGGACGCTCGCCCTGGCGCGCGTCGGCGCCACGGTGCGACGCGTCCGGCGTCCTCACCAGCCGACACACCTTGTACGCCAGCTACCGAATACCGAGGGGCGACATGAACAGCACGAATGACACCGGGGTCGTCGCAGGCCCGGCACCGGGCCGAACCGGCCGCAATCACCGATTCCGCAGGCTCGCCGGCACCGGCGTCATCGCCACGCTCGCAGCGATGGCGGCCACCACCCTCGCCGCTGCGCTTGCCCAGGCCGTTGGCGTCGACTTCGAAATCCCCGACGGTGGTGAGACGATCCCGTTGCCCGGGTTCGCCGCGGTGACCGGCTTCTTCTCGGTCGTGGGCATCGTCATTGCCGTCGCTCTTCTTCGGTGGAGCACTCGCCCCGCCGAGCGATTCGTGTGGACGGCAGGGTCGCTGACCGCGATCTCGCTGGTCCCGCCCCTCCTCTCCGGGGCAGACACCGCCACCACCACCGCCCTCCTCGGGCTGCACCTCGTCCCTGCGGCGGTGATGATCCCCAGCCTGGCGCGGAGCCTGCGCACCCGGACCGATTGACGATCCCGCAACGGAACAACGCGCGGTGCAAGGGCGTGCGCGAGGGGCAGCGTGGCCCCCAGTGCTGCCGGCCCTGGAGCTGGCCGGACCATCCCGGCCGCGGTCAGCCGTGGTCCAGCGCCTCCGCCGGACCCGCCCCGTCCAGCCGCGCGAGCACCATCGCCTCGAAGCGGGGACACGACTGGTAGTCCGGGTGCCGGCACCGCAAGCCGTGCTCCAGCAGCGTCTGCGACAGCGTCAGCCGGGCGATGCGCTGCCGCACCTGCGCCAGCTGGGTACGCAGGACCTCGCGCCGCCGGTCCTGATCCGGGGCGGCGAACAGTTCCCGCAACTGCTCCAGACTGAACCCGGCGTCCTTGCCCAGCAGGATCTCCGCGACCCGGGTCACCTGGGCCGACCCGTACACCCGCCGTCCCGCCACCCGCCGCGCCGGCGACAGCAACCCCACGTCCTCCCAGTGCCGCAACACATGTGTGGCCAGGCCGAAACGAGCCGCCAGCTCCCCGATCGTGTACTCCACCCGCCCTCCGGAGGTCATGCTCACCTTGATAGCAGCTCGGTTGACTTCAGGTCGACCTGAAGTCACACACTCGGGCGCATGGCCGACACGCACACCGCACACACCGACATCGACACGCTGATACGCATGCTCGACGCCGCGGAGACCATGCCCGCCGCCGCGCGGTTACGCGCGCGCAGCTACGAACTCCTGCGGCTACCCCCGGACGCGACGGTGGTCGACGTCGGCTGCGGCACCGCACGCGCCGTCGCCGAGCTGGCCGAGCAGGCAGCCCACGCCATCGGTGTGGACCTCGACCCGGCCATGCTGGCTGCCGCCCGCAGCCGGTTTCCCGACATCGACCTGCGCGTCGCCGACGCTGCCGACCTGCCGCTGGCCGACGGGCAGGCGCACGGCTACCGGGCGGACAAGGTCTACCACGTCCTGCCCGATCCGCCCGCGGCGCTGACCGAGGCCCGCCGGGTCCTCGCACCGGGCGGGCGGATCGTGCTGCTCGGCCAGGACTGGGACACCGTGGTCATCGACTCCGACCAGCCAGACCTGACCCGCCGCATCGTGCACGCCCGCGCCGACACCATCCCTCACCCCCGCATCGCCCGCGCCTACCGCAACCTGCTGCGCGACACCGGGTTCCACGACGTCGACGTCGAGGTCCACACGGCGGTGTTCACCGGCGCCACCATGCTGCCCCTCCTCGTCGGGCACGCCACCGCCGCGCAGCAAGCCGGCGCCATCAGCGGCGACGAAGCCGAGGACTGGGTCAGCGAGCAGACCCGGCGCGCCCAGGACGAGCGGTTGCTGATCGCCATCCCGATGTTTCTGGCCGCGGGCACCCGCTGAGGCACCAACGTGGACCCGGCGCCTCAGGAAGGCGAGCCCGCGGGATCTCGCCGACGACCCGCCGGACGACTGCCACCGGGGGAGTCCGTGGCAGTCAGGCGGAGTCGAAGTTCCAGTACGGAGGCAGGACGGCCTCACACAGGGCGCACACGGAGTCCTTGTCTCGTACGATGTTCCGCTCTCCGCAACCCGTGCAGAGCCGGAAGGTCACCGCGTCGGTGAAGCTCCTGGGATGCGGTACGCACAGACGATCGAGTGTCGCGGCGACTGCCGGCCAGCAGTCCGGATCCGGGCAGTAGCCGGTTGACTGGTTGCTGACCGCCTGGACGAAGTACCCGGTGTCGCCGAGGGCGAAGGTGATCTCACCAGCAGCCAAGACGTCCTGGCCAGCAGCGCAGGCAACGTGTTCGCTCTGCCGAGGGGCCAGCCGCAGCGTGCGGTCGAGATCGATGACGAAGGTCGCAGGCTCGACGGAAGCCGTCGTCCGGCGTTCGTCGAACCATCTGTCGAGGCTGCTTCGCGTGTCGGCGACGACGAGCCCGACCGGGGTCGGCCACAGGGCCTGGATCTCCGCCGGCCCGACGTACCGATACCGCTTGAGGCGCGTCACGGCGTGAAGCTACCCGCGTTGATTCCGACCAGCCACCGAGATCCGCGCACAGCTGCCGGTGGCGCACACGTGCGCGCAGATGCGACAGAGGCGCCAGACCCGGTTCCCGGTCGGCGGACGACGCCGACGGTCGGGAACCGGGTGATCATGCCCTGGCGGTCACGGCGGTACGGCGATCAGAACGGTCCGTAGCAGAGCGGTGTGTTGATGTGCGGGTAGCAGGTGACCTGACGGCTGGTGCGGTGCGTCTGGTTCCGGCTGTCGCTGACGGTCAGCGTCACCGTGTACTGCTTGAAGGTGTTGCTGGTGTAGGTGTGCCGGACGCTCTCGCCGCTGCCGGTGGTCCCGTCGCCGAAGTTCCAGGAGTAGGCGGCGATGTCACCCTCGGGGTCGGTGGAATCGTCGCCGTTGAGGGTGCAGGTCTGCGCCTGGCAGAAGCCGTCGAAGGCGGCGGTGGGCGGAACGTCGCCGGCCTTGACCTGGCGGCGTACCGAGTCGGTCTTGCCCTGGTTGTCGGTGACGGTGAGCTTGACGCTGTAGTAACCCGACTTCGCATAGGTGTGCGAGGTCGTCTTGCCGGTGCCGGTGCTGCCGTCACCGAAGTCCCAGACGTGGCCGGTCACGGTGCCGTCGGAGTCGGTGGAGGTGCCGGCGTCGAAGGAGCAGGTGGTGTTGTCGTTGGAGCAGGTGGCGCTGAAGGCGGCGGTGGGGCGTCCCGGGTCACGTGGCGGCGCCGGGAAGCTGTCCTCGCTGCCGACGTCGAGCAGTGGCTCCTTGACCCCGTCGCCGGACTCGTCGGTCCAGTTGGTGTTGCCCGTCTCCAGCAGCTTCTCGCGGATGTCCTCGACCTCGTCGCGGCCGGTCGGGTCGTTGTCGCCGGTGGCCAGCAGCGCGGCGGCCCCGGCGACGTGCGGCGAGGCCATCGAGGTGCCCGACAGGGTGCTGTATCCGCCGTCCTTGTAGGTGGAGTAGATGCACGCGCCGGGCGCGGCGATCTCGACGGTGGAGCCGAAGTTGCTGAAGTCGGCGAGCGTGTCGTCGGTGTCCGTACGGCAGGTGCTGGCCGCTCCACCCCCCGGCTCGCCGTTGAAGTCGGCCAGCGCCGACACGGTGATCACATCCGGGTGGTTGGCCGGGAAGAAGCTCTTGGCGTCCTTGTCGTTGTTGCCGGCCGCCACCGCGAAGACCACGCCCTCGTCTACCGCGTTGGTGATCGCGGTGCTCAGCGCGTTATCGGTGCAGCCGTCGCAGCCGAGGCTCATGTTGGCGACCTCGATCTCGTCGGCGTGCGCGGCGACCCAGTCGACGCCGGCGGTAACGCCGGAGAGCTGGCCGCTGCCCCCGTTGTCCAGCACACGCACCGACCAGATCCGAGCACCCGGCGCCACGCCCACCACGCCGATGCCGTTGTCGATGGCAGCGGCGGTGCCGGCGACGTGACTGCCGTGCCCGTTGCCGTCGTCGCCCGCGCCGTCGGTGCAGGAGGTCTTGTTCACGCAGTCGGTGCGTTCCACCACGTTCAGGTCGGGGTGGTCGGCGTCGACGCCGGTGTCGATGATGGCGATGTCGACATCGGCCTCGTAGTCGCTGGTCCCGTTGAGCTTCAGGTTGGCGTTGTCGTCGGCGAAGATCCGTCGGATGCCGGTCGGGGTGTCCTGCGCCGCGATCGTGACCACCTGGTCGCGCTGCACCGACACCACTCGCGGGTCACGACGCAGCACGTCAGCGGCCCGGTCGGGCAGCGACACGGCGAAGCCACTCAGCGCGTGCCGGTACACGTGGCGCACCTGCCCACCGTGCCGGCGCGCCTGGTCCGCGGCGAGCTTTCCCGGGTCGGCCGCACCTTCGCGGAGGGTGACGATCCAGGTGGTCGAGGTGGTGCCGGCGGCGTGCGCGGGAGTCGCCGCCACCGCGGGGGTCAGGGCGAGCGCGAGCCCGCCCAGCAGGGCCGCAAGTCTCGTGGGTTGCACGGTTGCTCCTTCGTTGCGGTAAGGAGAAGTGGTTCGGGAGTACGCGGCCGCGTGACTCACACCATCCACGTCCGTCGCTGTCCGGAACAATCGGGGCATCGGTACGTAGGGGTACCCATCTAATGCGCGTCGGGCAGGGCCACCCGGTGTCGGGAGTCGGCGCCGAGCTTGCGCAACACGTTCGCCACGTGGTGTTCCACCGTGCGGGGCGACAGGAAGAGCACGTCGGCGATCTGCCGGTTGGTCCGGCCCAGGCTGAGCAGCCGTGCCACCTGCTGCTCCCGGGGGGACAGTCCAACGCCGTAGCCACGCCGACCGCGCCGCTGCGCGGGTATCGCGCCGTGACTGCGGGCCAGCCGATGACAGCGGGCGGCGTCGGAGACGGCGCCCAGAGCGGCGAAGCGCTCCGCTGCGGCGACGAGCCGGTCGGCAGCCGGTGCACCGTCGGCGAGGTCGCAGCGCGTGGCCGCCTCCATCGCCTGCGCGGCGGCGTACGGCGCAGGCATGGCGCGGAAGGCGCGCTCGGCGCTGCGGAACCACTCACCGGCCGCCCGCAGCTCGCCTCCCTCCTCGGCCGTGACCCCTCGGCACATGAGCAGAGTGGCCAGCGTGTACGGGCAATCCATGCCCGCCGTGCCGTCGGCCAGGTCGGCGACGACCCGGTGGGCCTGGTCGAGCCGGCCGGCGCGGCACAGCGCCGTGACTGCGACCAGGGCGAGCTCGCCGTGCCAGACCCAGGTCCCCTTCACCCGCGCGGTGTCCAGACCGTTGAGCGCGTGCGCCGCCGCCGCGTCGGCGTCCTGCGCCAGCAGCACCCGCGCGTACGCGGCGGTAGCTGCGGCGACCTGCGGCGCCGAGCCGTCCGCCGCGCTGCGCAGGACGGGCTGGTCGAGGAAGCGGATGGCCTCGTCCCACTCGCCGCGGGCGATCGCCAGCCGCCCCAGCACCAGCCGGGCGTCACCGGCGATCAGCGGCATGTCCCGGGCCTCCGTGGCCACCTGCGCGGCCCGCTCCGTCAGGCCGTGCCAGTTGCCGATGGCGTAGTCCAGCAGCAGACCGCTGGCGCGCGCCGAGATGGCCTGGTAGGAGGCGCCGGCGTCGGCGGCGACCCGCAGTGCCTCGCGCAGGTACCGGCCCGCCCGCTCGTGATGACCCAACCAGACGCAGGAGTCGGCCAGGTTGCCGTACGCCCGGGCCACCTGCTGGCGTTGCCCGACCGTGCCCAGGTGCTCGGCGAGGCGCTCCGCGAGCGACCAGGTCTCGGGCTCGCCGAGCTGGGCCGACAGGGACAGCCGATTGACGAAGACCGCCGTGGACAGGACCGGGTCGCGACCGCGGGTGGCGGCCTGCTCCGCCTGCTCCACCCACCACCGGTGTTCGTCGACGTGCCGGGCCCCCCAGTACGGCATGCCGAGCGCCGCCATGCCGCGCGCTGCCAGCGCGGGCCGGCGGCGCAGCTCGCCGACCGCGCGGACGATCTCGGCGCAGCCGCGCTCGGCGAGCCCCGCCTGGTTCATCAGCAGGAGGCCCAGGGCGAGGCGGAGTTCCCCGCGGCTGCCCGCCGGCAGGTGCGAATCCTGCAGGATCTGCTCCAGCAGCGCCTGCGTTTCGTGGTAGCCGAGGCCGGTGAGCGCCAGCCGGCCCAGCTTCAGCGCGAGCCGGGTGCGGGCCGCCCCGGTGACTCCCCGGTCGGCCAGGACGTCGCGCAGCAGGCCCACGGCTGTGGCGGTGTGTCCGGCGGCCACCGCACGGTCGGCCGACGCCTCGGTGAAGCGCAGCACGCGGTCGGGGTCGCCCACCGCGCGGCTGTGCCGCAGCAGGTCGGCCAGTGGCCGGTCGCCGCCGCCGTCGTCGAGGACCCGCAGCGCCGCCAGGTGCAGGCGACGACGCTCCGGCCCGGAAATCGTCCGGTACGCGGCCAGCGCGGCCAGCCCATTGGGGAAGGCGTACCGGTCGACGCCGACCTCGGTCAGCACGCCGGCCTGCAGGGCGCGGCGTAGGCCGTGCCCGACCGTCGCCGCCCGCAGCCCACTCAGGCGCTGCAACGTCGACTCGCCCGCAGGGCTCTGCAGTATCGCCGCCGCCCGCACCACCTGCTGAGCGGCCGGCGAAAGAGCGGCGAGGCGAGCCGCGTACAGCTCGCGAACCGGCAGGGGGACCGGGACCGAGGACGGCAGCCGCAGCGGTTCGCCCGGCTCGGGACCGGCTCCCTCCGGCGCCAGCGCCTGGCAGAGCTGGACGAGCAGCAGCGGGTTGCCGGCGGTGAGCCCGTACAGCTCGGGGACGGTGTCGCCCGGCACGCTCCGACCGCTGAACGCCCGGACCAGGTCGGCCGCCTCGGTCGCGGTGAGCGGCGGCAGGTCGAGGATCGCGGTACGGGCCGCCGGTGCCGGCCGCCAGGGCCGGCCGAAGACCGGCTCGGGCAGCTCCTCCGACCGGTAGGCCACCACCAGCACCAGGCCGGACGGCGGATCGGCGGCCAGGCAACCGAGCACCTCGCGGGAAGCTGCGTCGGCGTGCTGCAGATCGTCGACCGCCAGGGTGAGCGCTCCGGCGGCGCGCAGTGCTGCTCGCAACTCGCGCAGCGCCACATGCGCGCACACCGGGTGCCGCTCCGGCCGGACGTCGTGGCCACGCACCGCCGTCAGGATGTCGCCCACCAGCGTGTACGGCGGCGTGTCGCCGAGCGCCGGACACGTCACCAGCACCATCTGCGCCGCCGCTGCCTCGATGATCCGAGTGACCAGAGCCGACTTGCCGGCGCCGGCGGGGCCGGACACCAGGAGCGCCGCCGGCGTGCTCCGTACCGCGGCGGCGGCGATGCGCAGCTCCCGTTCCCGGCCCACGAATACCGGCATTCCGCACCACATCCGCTTCAGCGTCGCGGCTCTCCGCGTAGGACCCTCTCCTGGCCCCGGCGATGCCCGTGGTGGAGTCGCGGGGAACTGCATCTAGGAATAGACATAATTTAAGATAGCTGACAGTATCAGGAAGCTCACTCATGACTACGGGGGCCGTGGGTGCAGCGAGGATACTGCTGCCCCCGACAGGAGGCGGCATGAAGCGCACCTTCCTCTCGCCCGGCCGAATGTTGATGACGGCCCTGGCGGCGATCGCACTCGTCCTCGGGCTCGGCGCTACCAGCGCGAGCGCCGACGGCAGGCTTTCACCGTCCGGCAAGTCAACCCTCGTTCCCGACTACACGCAGATGCTGTGGTCACTCGTCGGGTCGCAGAGCGAGGAGCAGATCGACAGGATCGCGAAGTCCGGACACAAGGTTCAGTTGCTCGTCGACTCCGAGTCCGGCAAGATCCTGGCCGCAATCGACACCGAGAACACGATCACCCCGTTCGCGCTTACGCCGCTCAGCCCGGGGTGCTCTACGACCAGTCTCTGCATGTGGAACAGCGTCCCGAACGGCTACATTGGCACTGGCTCTCTGTCCGGCACCTGGTCGAGCGTGTACAAGTACGCCACAGGCGACAAGATCGGCACGTTCCGCTACAACGGTCTCGACTGGACGCACAATCCCTACACGACCGTGAACCTCACGACCCGGGAGACGATTACTTACATCGCTCGACGGTGAGCTCCATCTGACGAGTGGAACGTGGAAGGGCCCGGGTCGTCCGGGCCCTTCCACGTTTCACGGTCTGTCGATCGCAGTCTGCAGTGGCCATCTTTCCAGGGCTCCCCGTGCGCAAGGAGGCTCCGTGTCTGAGCGAGCTAAGGAGTGTGGCACCGCACCGAGACGATACGGCCGGTCTGGGGATCGATGGTGAGCTCCACGTTCGGCCGCAAGTGTGTTGGAGGTGCCGTGTTGTCTGCTTCAACCGTAGGGGGCGCGCAAACCGACCTCATATCAACCTGCAAGGTTCGTTCCGCCGGCTCGCCGGTGAGACAGCCAAGGCCCAGCATCACGCCAGCGGCAACGACAAACCGGGGGTGCGGGCGTCGCAGAGGCGGCGAGCTGCGCAGCGGCGCATCCAGGTCAATAATTGGCATACGCTACGTTAGCGTCCTGCGCCCGTCTCCCACCTCGACTGGTGGCCCGGCAACGGCGGCCGGACATGGGAGCTTCAGTGGCAGGGCGGTCCCTTCCCGGCCGAGGTCGCCGCAAGGCTGTTGGGAGCGCCGGAACCCCGTGCCGGTTGACTACCAGGGCGAGCACGCGGTACGCGGCCTGATCTCGCCCGGCCGAGGCGAGAAGGGGCGCACACCTGGTCGTGCTCGACGTGCCGGTGAACCTGCGCGCGATCGACCCGAGCGGCGCCAGCCAGGTCTGGCCGGCCCTCACGCTGACGCAGGGGGTAGGGCAGTCCGGATCACGGCCCGTCCGTAGCTTCCAGCGAAAAACCAACGCTAAGGAGTTGATCTAGGCGTTGCGCGTAGCCGCATCTCACGCTGCTTGGCTATGGGCGGGATCGACCCGAAACGGATAGGTCAATTCGGCGCCGCAGCCGGCGCACCAGGCTCGGAACAGCAGGCTGGTTGGGGTGTCGGCAGGAGTCGGCTTCACCTCGTACCGGATGCCTTCGATCGTCGTGTATGTAGAGACGTCGCCAGCGGATCGGGCAGGTGCAGGCCGCCGTGGTCATGCCATTGTCTTCCCGTCCTCGGGGTCGGGGGCTCGCCACTCTCGAGGCTTGGCGCCGGTGGCGTCGGCGACCTGGGCGACGTCGCGGTGACTGTAGGCGGTGCGCACGCCAGAGATCGACATGCCAGCGGCTGCGGCGAGGTCGCCCAGCGTGTAGGGGCGGGGTTGGACGAACTCGCGCCCGTAGGCGATCAGCTCGCGGATCCGCTGCTCGGCTTCCTCCTTCGCGCGTCGGGCGGCGGCCAGCGCGCCGATCAGCGGGTCCTGGTCGCCTGCGTCCCACGCGATCCGCAGGTTCTCGGCGGTGCGTTCTTGGTCCTCGGCGGCTTCGTCCCGCGCGGCGAGGAAGCCATCGTCGTGCTCCTCACCGGGTTCAGGTTGCGGGATCGGGTAGAGGATCGTGGCTACGTCGGTGAAGATGTCTCGGCGAGTCATGCTCTACATTCTGCGCACCTATTTGTGATGAGCGCAATAGCTTGCGCCCTCTGCAATATGGCTGACAGTCGATCTCTTCCGGCTGTCCGAGAATCGGTCGTTCCCGAACAAGATCGAAATCTGACCTCCGGCCCGGTCAGCCCGTACGGAAAACCTGTCCGGAAACCTCGGCGTGTCCAACAAGGCGAGGAGGATTTCTCGGTCACCCTGAAGCCGCTGCCCGCGCCCAGTGCTTGCTTCACCATCGCGGTGACCGCCGTCTTACCCGCGCCGGTTTGCCCTCCCGCGATGACCACCACCGGCCCTGCTGGGACGGGGCACCAGTGAGGAACATCGGGACGATCTGCTCCGCGGAAGATCCGTTCGTTGGCGTCCTCGGAGAGCACGCCGTCAGGGAGCTCGGTCAAGTGCGTGCCTGACGCAGAACGGCGACGCACTCCTGACGGACCCTAGCGACGGCGTCTGTGTCGGCGGGATCGAGTTGCTGCAAGGCCTGCGCGAGGCGGCTCTGGGACGTGATGACCTGCTCCAGGAGGTCCGGGTCACCGCCGGTCTGCTCCAGCTCGTAGCGGCGAGCGGACTGGGCCGCGAGAGCTTGTGCGATCAGGTCGCGGGTGACCTGGTGATTGTGGAGCTGCTCCGGTGTCAGTGCGACGGTGTGAGGTTCGCCAGCACTGACTCGTCACTTCCCGACGAAGGCATTCTCGTCCTTTCCTGACTCGTCTAGGTGGGTGGTCGTGGCGAACTCCGCCAGCGTGAGGCCGCCGGCCGTGCCGTCGTACCGGGTGATCGAGGTGTTCGCCACGGGAGTCGTCGCGACGATGGCGGAGATCTCGTCGAAACCCAGGTGCTCGATGAGGTGGCGCATCACCACGATCACGGCGTCGTGGGCCACGAGCAGGACGCGCCGGCTCGCGTGCTGGGTGTTCAGCTCGGTCAGCACGGCCGCCAGGCGGCGGGCGATGTCGGCGAACGACTCGCCCCCGGGAGGCCGATAGGAGAACTCGCCTTCGGCCGCGAGCCGAGCTGCCTCCAACGGAAACCGTTGAGTGATCATGGCGGGGTCTAGCAACTCCAGGTCGCCCATGAGCCGGTCACACAGGCGGTGATCCACGGCGGCGGTGGGGTACTCAACGCCGAGCTGCGCCGCAGTTTCTGCCGCTCGTGACCAGGTCTGCCGAGCACGGACGTAGGGAGAGCAGACGACGACCTCGGGCCGACGGTGAACGGGTAGGGCGGCGAGCCAGTGACCGAGGCGGGTGGCCTGCTCCCATCCCAGGGGCGACAGCTCGATGTCGGCGTCTCGCCCGGTCAGCCCGTGCTCGGCCAGCCCTCGCGCGTGCGCGTCGGCGAAGGCTACGTTCGCCAGGCTCTGCCCGTGTCGGATGAGGGTCAGCTCAGCGACGGTGTCCATGTCTCCATTGTCCGTGGTGGCGCCAGGCGGTTACGGGCATGTCGTTGCGCTGCCGTCGTGACAGGCGGTGTCGGCGGCGGAGAGCTGGGCGATGACCTGCGGTGGCCAGCAGCCGGTAAAGAGTCGATCTTTCGCTGGAGCCGTCGACGGGTTCGACGGGCCGGAGGCGGCCTGAAGTTGATTGAGAACACAATAGTTGACGCCTCAAATTTTTCCCGGGTAACTTCGGGTGAGCGGGGCCTGGTGAGATGCCGGCCTCGGCATGCCCGGGGCAGGTTGCCCGCCGGAGCGTCGTCGGGCCCGTCAGTGGCTGTGAGTTCGGCCCGATCCGCAATCCTTCCCGTCGAGAAGGGGTCCTTCATGAACAACGTCCCGCTGCGTGACCTGGCCGTGCTGGTCGCGCGGGTCGCCGTCGGTGTCATCTTCACCGCTCATGGCTGGCAGAAGCTCACTGAATGGGGCCTCGACGGCACGACTGCGGCATTTGAGCAGTTGGGTGTGCCGTTCCCGGCCGCGAGCGCCTGGTTTGCGGCGCTCGTCGAGCTCCTTGGTGGTCTCGCCCTGCTGGTGGGGCTCGTGGTACCCGTGGCTGGAGTGCTCCTCGCGCTCAACATGTTCGGTGCCTTCCTCCTGGTGCACGTCAGCAACGGCGTCTTCGTGAGCGCCAACGGCTTCGAGCTCGTGCTCGCGCTCGGCACGACGGCTCTGCTGCTTGCGGCGGTCGGGGCCGGACGTTTCAGCCTGGACCGGCTCATCGCGCCCCGGCTGTCCCGCGGCGTGGACTACCGGGCACCCGAGCGCGCTCTCGTCTGAGCGTGAACGACCCGCTGGGTGGATGACAGTCGCGACTGTCCTCGCCTTAACCACGATTCGAGCGGCGGTCCCGGAGCACGTGCTCCGGGGCTGCCGCTCGACGTGGTGCGGGGTCAGGGTTGGCGTAGACCATCCTGCTAGCTGGCGAACTCCCGAGATGGTGGTGGGGCCTCCACTTCGGACCGTCAGCCCTCCTGCATCGCGATGAACGTGGACTTGCGTGCCCGTACCGATGCTGGCGGATCGCTTGGTCCTATATGGCCGACGAAGGGAGTGGGGCGCCGGTCGAGGCGGGGGCGCAAACGGTGTTCCGGAGGTGCCCCGCCACCGACTTTCGCCCAAGTGGCCGCAACTTTTGCATGATGAAGCGAAAGTTGCCGAGATGTTACCCGAAGCTCTCGACCAGTCATCGAAATGTGTCTACCGTTTCCGGCACCATCCACCCGCGTCGCGGGACGGGATCGGCACCGTCCTCCGACGGGACCGCGTGGATGGCGGCCGCTCGCCGGTGGCACGGCAGGGGGCGGCCGTACTCCCACCCCTGGAGAGAACGCATGGACACACGGCACCGCCGACGCCGGGGCGCGTACGCCCTGACGGCCCTCCTGTTCGCCGGCACCCTCTGGGCGACCCCCGCAGCCGCGGACCCGCCCGAGCAGGAGCCCGGCGTCACGCTGCGCGTCTTCGACGTGCAGACCAACCTCAGCGAGATCTGCACCCTCAAGCCCGGCCAGACCCCGAACGTCGACAAGCTCATGTCCGACATCAACTGGACCTCCTCGGCCGACTTCGGCTTCGAGGACCAGTTCGTGGCCCAGGTGCTCGGCAACATCACCATCCCTTCGGCGGGCGACTACACGTTCCGCCTGATCAGCGACGACGGCTCCCGGCTGCTGATCGACGACTCGGTGGTCGTCAACCACGACGGCCTGCACCCCCCAACCCCGAAGGACGGGACCGTCAACCTCAGCGCGGGCTACCACTCGCTGCGCATCGACCACTTCGAGCGCGGCGGTGGCCAGCAGATCCGGCTGGAGTGGCGTACCCCCGGCTCGTCGTCGTTCGTCCTGGTGCCGAACTCGGCACTCAGCACGGACGCCGGAGTGGTCCGGGTGACCGCGCCCGGCAAGAAGGAGTGCGAGGGTGTCACCGACTCGCCCGGCGACGGCCTGCCGCTGACCGGGGTGCACCCGAACTACGAGCTGACGAACCTCCGTCCCGCCGGCTTCCAGCCGCAGGTCAGCGCGATGGACTGGTTCTCCGACGGCCGGCTGGCCATCACCACCTGGGGTGGCACGGACAACACCTCCGGTGAGGTCTGGATCCTCGACGAGGTCACCGGCGACACCGGCCCGAGCCAGGTCACCACGAAGAAGGTCGCCAGCGGTCTCAAGGAACCGATGGGCATCAAGATCGTCGACGGCGTCATGTACGTGTCGGAGAAGCACCGGCTCACCCGCCTGGTCGACACCACCGGCGACGGCGTCACCGACGACTACCAGACCGTCGCGACCTGGCCGTTCGGCGGCAACTTCCACGAGTTCGCCTTCGGCCTGCTGTACCAGGACGGGTTCTTCTACCTGAACCTGTCGGTGTCGATCAACTACGGCGGCGCGACCACCGACCCCCAGCCCGCCGAGAACCGCGGCACCACCATCAAGGTCAACAAGAACACCGGCGCGGTCTCCTACATCGCCGGCGGCCTGCGTACGCCCAACGGCATCGGCTGGGGCCCCGAGGGCGGCATCTTCGTCACCGACAACCAGGGCGGCTGGCTGCCCTCGTCGAAGCTGGTGCACGTCAAACAGGGCCGCTTCTTCAACCACTACACCAACCCCGACGGCCCGTTCGACGCCAACCCGGTCACCCCGCCGGTGCTCTGGCTGCCGCAGAACGAGATCGCCAACTCCCCGAGCACCCCGCTGCACCTGACGGAGGGCACCTTCGCCGGGCAGATGCTCTTCGGCGACGTGACCTACGGCGGCATCCAGCGGGCCTACCTGGAGAAGGTCGGCGGCGAGTACCAGGGCGCGGTCTTCCGCCTCACCCAGGGCCTGGAGGCCGGCGTCACGCGGATCAGCCAGGGCCCGGACGGCGCCATCTACGCCGGCGGGCTGGGCGCGGGCGGCAACTGGGGCCAGGAGGGCAAGCTCACCTACGGCCTGCAGAAGCTGACGCCCAATGGCGAGAACCACTTCGACATCCTGGCGATGCGGGCCAAGCCGAATGGCTTCGAGGTGGAGTACACCCAACCGGTCTCCGCCGACACCGCGACGAACCTGGCCTCGCGCTATAAGGTCAAGCAGTGGCGGTACGAGCCGACCGCGGGCTACGGCGGCCCGAAGATCGACGAGGAGACGCTGACGGTCAGCTCGGCGAGCCTCTCCGCCGACAGCAAGAAGGTCACCCTGACCATCGACGGCCTCAAGGCCGGGCGGGTGGTGCACCTGCGCTCGCCGCGACCCTTCACCTCCAGCAGCGGTGAGTCGCTGTGGAGCACCGAGGCCTGGTACACCTTGAACGCGCTGGTCGGCTCGGCCGACCCGAGCGGCACGACCTACCAGGCGGAGGCGGCAACACTCGCCGGCGGCGCGGCGGTCAACACCAACCACCCGGGCTACTCCGGCACCGGCTTCGTCGACGGCTACTGGAACTCCGGGGCGACCACGACGTTCGGCGTCACCGCCGCCGCGGCGGGCGCGCACAACGTCAAGCTGCGCTACTCCAACGGTCCGAACCCGTTCTCCGGCACCAAGTCGCTGAGCCTCTACGTCAACGGCAGCAAGGTCCGGCAGGTCAACCTGCCCAGCACGGGCAACTGGGAGACCTGGGCCGAACACACCGAGTCGGTGACCCTCGCCGCCGGCGCCAACACCGTCGCCTACAAGTACGACAGCGGTGACAGCGGCAACGTCAACCTCGACCAGATCACGGTCACCTCGGCCAACCGCGTCACCCTCTTCGACGGCTCCGGCCTCGGCGCCTGGGAGAAGACCGACGACAGCGCGGCCACGTGGCCGGTCGCCAACGGTTCGATGGAGTCGCTGGGCGGAGACATCCGCACCAAGGACTCCTTCGGGGACTTCAAGCTGCACATCGAATGGTGGCAGCCGACGTACCCGGCGGATGTGACCGGCCAGGCCCGCGGCAACAGCGGGGTGTACCTCCAGGACCGGTACGAGATCCAGGTCCTGGACTCGTACGGCGACACCACGCTCTCCGACGACGAAGCCGGCGCGATCTACGACAAGCGCGCTCCGGACAGCAATGCCGCCACGGCGCCGGAGACCTGGCAGACCTACGACATCACCTTCCGGGCGGCCCGTTTCGACGGCGCCGGCAACAAGACCGCGAACGCGCGCGTCACGGTGGTGTGGAACGGCACCACCGTCCACAACGATGTGGAGATCAACGGTCCGACCGGCGCCGGTGCGCCGGAGGGGCCGACCGCCGGGCCGATCCGCCTGCAGGACCACGGTGACCCGGGGGAGAACCCGCGTTACCGCAACATCTGGATCGAACCCCTGAGCTGACCAGTCCACGGACGTGCCGCCCGGTGCATCGACCGGGCGGCACGTCCTCGTCGGCTCTCACCCGGTGTGGCGGGGGAGTGGGCCCGGGCGGTCCCGCAGGGCGCCGAACAGGAGCCCGGTCTATGTGGACTCGAGCTGGTCGCGCCGACGGGTGAGGTACGCGACCTCGGCGGTGTTGCCGGTCAGCTCGATGGCCCTCTCGTACGCGGCACGGGCATCCGCCGAGCGGCCGAGCCGGCGTAGCAGGTCGGCGCGGGTGGCGTGATAGGCGTGGTAGCCGCCCAGGTCCAGCCGGTCGACCAGCGCCAGCGCCACCTCGGGCCCGTCGAGCTCGGCGAGCGCGACGGCCCGGTTCAGCGCGACGATGGGTGACGGGTCGATGCCGGCGAGCTGGTCGTAGAGGGCGACGACCTGGGACCAGTCGGTGTCGCGCACGTCCCTCGCACAGGTGTGCACCGCGTTGACGGCAGCCAGGATCTGGTAGCGGCCAGGGCGTCCCTGACCTGCGGAGACGGCGGCGATCCGCGCCCGGACGAGCGCGTGCCCCTCGGCGATCAGCGCGGCGTCCCAGGCGTCACGGTCCTGCTCGCCGAGCGTGACCAGCTCACCCGTCGCCGAGACCCGAGCCGCCCGGCGAGCCTCGGTGAGGAGCATCAGCGCCAGCAGGCCGGCCACCTCACCGTCGGACGGCATCAGGGCATGCACCAGCCGGGTCAGCCGGATCGCCTCAAGGGTGAGGTCGCTGCGTACGGCCTCCTTTTCCGGGTCCGAGGCGAGGTAGCCCTCGTTGAAGATCAGGAAGAGGACCGCCAGGACGCCGGAGACGCGGGCGGGAAGGTCCGCGGAGGAAGGGACCCGGTAGGGGATCCTCGCCGTTTTGATCTTGTCTTTGGCGCGGGTGATCCGCCGGCCCATGGTGGTCTCCTGCACCAGGAAGGCGTGGGCGATCTCCGGCACCGTCAGCCCGCCGACCAGGCGCAGCGTCAGCGCGATCCGGGCCTCCATCGCCAGGGCCGGGTGGCAGCAGGTGAAGATCAGCCGGAGCCTGTCGTCGTCGATCGCGCCGGGCGGCTCAGGCGGGGTGTCGTCGTACAGCATCTGAGCCTCCTTCTGCTTGTCGTCCCGACGGGATTCCCGGCGCAGCCGGTCGATGGCGCGCCGGTTGGCGGTGGTGGTGATCCAGGCGCCGGGATTGGGGGGTACGCCGTCGGTGGGCCAGCGTTCGACGGCGGCCGCGAACGCCTCGGCGGCCATCTCCTCGGCGATGTCCAGGTCGCCGAAACGCCGGGTCAGCGCGGCGACCACCCGGGCCCACTCCTCGCGGTGGACCCGGATGATCGCCTCGGCGGCGACCGTCACGCGCCCGCGAAGGGGCGCACCTCGACCTTGCCCCGGCAGGCCTTCGACCCCTCGGCGGCCAGCTTCAGCGCCACGTCGAGGTCGGGAGCCTCGATGATCCAGAAGCCGGCGAGGTACTCCTTCGACTCCAGGTAGGGGCCGTCGGTGAACACCGGCTCGGCACCCTGCCCGTCGACGACGGTCGCCGCCGTGGCCGGACCCAGGCCGTCGGCGAAGACCCAGTGGCCCTCCTTCCGCAGGCGCTCGTGGAAGGCGTCCGTGTCTGCGAACGCCTCCTTCATCGCCTCCTCCGAGGGGTAGGTGGCGTACTCGCCGTACTCGGCCGGCCCGTAGACCGACATCAGGTACTGCGTCATCGCTGTCTCCCTAGGTGTCGTGGGCCCGTCCGGCCCGCCTCTCACCTCTGCTACGAAGGGCTCCGACCCGATCCGACACCCGCTGCCGTGATTTCTTGGGCCGAGATCCTGCCGTAGGCCGCGTTCACGAACCTACGGGAACGATTCCGCTGGACACGGCGGCGGGGACGAGCTGGGGTGCTTGAGGTCGGCGAGTCCGGGGTACCGGAAGTCCATGCCGAGTGTGGGGCAACTCGTCGGAGACCGATACCGCCTGGTCGAGAGCATCGCCAGCGGCGGTATGGGCGATGTGTGGCGCGCCGTCGACGAGACCCTGGACCGCTGTGTGGCGGTCAAGATGCTGCACCCGCGCCTGGTCACCGACCCCGGCTTCGGCGAACGGTTCCGCCGCGAGGCACGCGCGATGGCGGCGCTGCGACACCCCGGTGTCGCCCAGGTCTACGACTACGGCGAGGTGTCCCGGCCCGGAGCGCCGGTCCTCGCCTACATCGTGATGGAGTGTGTGCAGGGACAGCCCCTGTCGGAGCGCATCGCCGAGGTCGGCCGGCTGGACGCGGCCGAGACGATGTCGATCGCCGCGCAGACCGCCCGCGCCCTGCAGGCCGCGCATGACGCCGGCCTCGTGCACCGTGACGTCAAGCCCAGCAATCTGATCATCGAGCCCGACGGGCACGTCGTACTCGTCGACTTCGGCGTTGCCGTCACGCAGGAAGCGGCCAGCCTGACCGCGGCCAACCAGGTCGTCGGCACCGCCCTGTACATGGCGCCCGAGCAGGTGTCCAAGAACGAGATCGCCCCGGCGATCGACATCTACGCGCTGGGTGCCGTCGTCTACCACTGCCTCGCCGGTGGCCCCCCGTACCAGGGTGACAACGCCGTCGCGGTGGCGCTGCGGCACCTCGAGGAGGAACCGCCGCCGCTGCCCGAGGACGTCCCGGCGGAGGTTCGGCAGTTGGTGGCCACCGCGATGGCCAAGGAGCCGACTCGGCGGTTTCCGACGGCGGCGGCCATGGCCACTGCGGCGCAGGCCCTCGCGGACTCGCCCGACCGGCAGGTGAGGGCCGCTGCCGAGGCGGCCTCGACCGGGCGGCAGACCGCACACCTGGCTGCCCGGCGGCCGGGCCTCGGCGGTGCGTCGCGCCGGGCCGTCAGCCGGGGAAACACCACGGCCGCGGTGCTGCTCGGATCGCTGGCCGCTGCGGCAGCCGTCCTGGTGTTCGCTGATCCCACCGGAGTGATGTCGGGCCCGACCGAACGACCGCCGGTGTCTCCCGCGGTGCCCTCCGCGGTGCCGCCACCGCAGGGGAAGCCCAGCCCTGGCGCCGGCGGCGGCGAACCGGCCGCCGGCAATTCTGCCGGTATGCCGCTTCGAGCGCCTGGATCGCCTGCCCAGAAGGCCACCGGGCCCGCAGGCGCGAGGACGGTGGGCAGAGCGACGCCTTCGGCCGGGAGCAGTGGGGGAGCACCTCGCCCCACCACGTCCGGCAGCGCCACCCAGGCACCGACGGCAGCGCCGACGACGGACCCGACCGGGGAGCCGACGACGGACCCGACCGAGGAACCGACGACGGACCCGACCGAGGAACCGACGGCGGACCCGACCGGGGAGCCGACGACGGACCCGACCGAGGAACCGACGGCGGAGGAGTCGGCGACCGGAGGGACGGCAGTGCCCCGCGCCTAGTGACATAAGTGCCGGACTCGTCGGCGGCCTCCGACGCCGCGGATCCGAGCAGGGTGCACGACTCGTCGTAGAAGTACAGGTCGAAGTCGTACGGGGTGGCGGTGTCGCCGCGTACCTCGACCTGGTGGGCTCCGTCGCCGAAGCTGTCCGGCAGCTTCGTGACCCAACCGTCCGCGCCCTGCACCTGTGCCACCGGCACCGCGCAGGCGGACCTGAACGCGGTGGCGGTCACGCCGGTGGCGTCGTCGGCCGTGCCGGTGGACGGGTTACCGGTGACGATCATCCCGGTCTCGGTGACCGGGGCGTCCGGCGGAGACGGGGGCAGTGGCTCCACCCCGGTGACGGTCTGCGAGAAGACCTGCAGCTCAGCGGTCTGCACGTCGCTCTTCGTCTCGCCGAGCGCGGTGTCGGTCCAGAACCGCACGTACTGAGCCTGCACCGGCTTCGGCAGCGTGAACTGCTTGTAGTGCAGGTCAGGTGCGGTGGGGCGGGGCGTCTGGTAGCCGAATGCGTCCGCCCGCGACAGGACGGTCTGCCAGTTCGTACCGTCGGTGGAGGTCTGCAGGGTGAACCCGCGCAGGCCCTCGAAGCGGGCGGCGGCGAAGGCGCTGACCTGGACCGAGGAGACCTGCGCCGGAGCGGCAAGTTTGATCACGGCGTTGCCGGTGTCAGCGGCGGCCTTCCAGCTGCTCGCCTCGGTGTCGTCGATCAGCCGCCCGGCACCGGTCGCGGTGGCCGAGACGACGGTGGCGCCGTTGGCGGCGGAGGCCAGATTGGGGGCCAGCGCGAAGCGCAGAGCGGAGGTCCCACCCGCGGTGATCTTCACGGCGGGGAAGGTGCGGGAGCCGAAACCCTCGGCCGCGATCGTCACCGGGTAGGTGCCGGCGGTCACCGGTGCCGAGAAGCCGCCGTCGGTGGACGACGTCCGCAGCGGGGTGACCCTCGCCTCGAAGACGCCGAGGATGATGCGAGCGCCGGGGACGGGTTTGCCGGTGGCGGCGTTGACGACGGTACCGGTCAGGGTGCCGTTGCGGGCCGGGTTCACGTGCGCGTACGACGGGACGGGATCGGTGTCGTCGCCGCCGTCGGTGGCGGCGTGCAGGCCCAGGCCCCGCTTGGCGAAGGCGCCGTAGACCGTGTCCACGAGTGCGGTGTAGTCCGACCTGCTGTGGTAGCGGTTGTCCAGCGCGGTGCGGATCGCGTCGCGCATGTCGATGAAGGACGGGTCGGCCGGGGACAGCGGCATCGCGTCGGTGACCAGCCGTGCGGCCATCTCACCGCCGGCCGCCTCGCCGTAGCGGGCGACGAGGCCCTTGCGCATGTCCCACAGGATCGCCGTCCAGATCTCGCCATCGGAGTGGACCTCGGCGCCGCCGAGGTCGTAGCCGATGTCCCCGAAGCCGGTGGGGTTCTGGTCGTAGTTCCAGTTCCGGATGCCGCGCTGGTTGTTGCCGGTGACGTGCTGCCCGACCACGGCGGTGGTGGCGAGCTTCCTGCCGTAGAGGTAGTTCAGCGCGTACCAGTCGCCCCAGCCCTCGCCCATGGAACCGGCCTGGTGGGTGGTGAGGGCGTTGTCCTCGGCGCTGACGTAGCGGTTCGACAGCCCGTGCGCGTACTCGTGCTCGATGACGGAGGCGTCGAAGTTGCCGTCGGCGTACGGCCCCTCGAACGTGTCGTTGATCGGCTCCCAGAGGAACATGCCGCTCCACGCCGGAATGCCGTCGGGCAGGGTGAGCATGTAGGCGTTGTCCCGGCCGGTGTAGGTGGGCGCGCCGCCGCTCACCGCGCCGGCGTGGACCAGCCCGAGGACGGGGTCGCCGCCCTGACCGCCGTCGGTGCCGTTGGTGGTCTGGAAGTTCCCGCCCGATTCGGTGAAGCCGAGGGCTCGGAACTCGTCGTGGATGCGGTTGTGGTGCCAGAACAGGTTGGTCGCCGCGGGGTCGAGGTCCTGGGCGTAGCTCGGCGGCACCGTCTGCCCGTTGCTGCGCGTCCAGTTGGCCGCGTACGCGTAGTTGAACTGGGCGGTCGGGCTCACCGGGCGCGGCGCCTGGTCGGCGGGGACCAGGAAGTTCGAGTAGTTGGCGTACGTGTTCGCGTTGTTGCCGACGGTCGTCGGCCCGGGGACGCCGGCCAGGCCGCTGGGGTCGACGTATCCCGACGGCGACTGGGCGGTCGGCCCGAACGACTTGACGACCGGGGTGCCACCGGCCGGAGCACCGGGGTGGTTCTCGTAGACGGTGCCTTCGGCGTCGTGCGCCACCAGGGAGGCCTGGTACAGCGTCTCGCCGGTCGCCGCGTCGACGACGCTGTCCCATGCCTGGTCCAGCGCCTTGACGAACAGCACCCGGTAGGCCGGCCGAACGCCGTCACGGGTCGGGAAGGCGCCCTTCTGCACGTAGGAGTCACCCGCGAAGGGCCCCTTGGCGAAGACCTGGAAGCCGGCGCGCTGCCCGGCCGGCTGCGCGGTGTAGCCGATACCGGCGGCGAGCCGGCCGACCAGCCCCTGCAACGCCTGGCTCGCCGACAGCGTGTGCGCGGCGACCAGCCCGCCGCTGCGGGCCGACGTGCCGGCGTACGAGAGGACCCTTCCGTCCTTGGCGACCGTCACGCCCAACCGGCCGCCGCGCACCGCCGGCAGGCCGGCGTACGTCTGGGCGAAGTTGACCACGTGGGTGCCGGTGCCGACGAGTTCGTGGTCACGCACGACGGTCAGCTCCGCGACGTCCTTCGCGGACAGGCCGAACGTCTCCCGGTTGGCGTCGATGAAGGCCCGCGCCACCTCGGCCGGTTTCCCCGGGCGCGGGCCGGTGAGCCATCCGCCGTCCCTGCGGATCGTGCGGGGCGTGCCGAACCGTCCGTCCCAGCTGACCCGGGTGCCCGCGCCCGCGGCCGCGACCAGCCGGCGCACCGCGGTGAGCTGGGCGTCGGTGGGCCGCACCGATTCCGTCGTACGGCGCACGTCGATCCGGTCGATGCCCGGCGATCCGACGTCCACGACGGCCGAAGCAACCGACGGACTGAGCGTCAACACGAGGGCGAAGGCCGCCCCGGCCGCGAGAGGTGGACGGATACGCATGGAAGCTCCTCTGGGGGGTTGGATCAGGCCTGCGTCATGCCGGAGGTGGTAGCCCTTCGCAATGGACATCGCCCCGACCGGCTGACGCGCAACACCCCGCACGGAGCCGACGGCCGACCCCCGGCCCGCACCAGGCGTGGACGGCCGCAGAGCGGGTAGTGAGCCTCATGCGGGAAGAGCCGTCGGGTGGCCACCGTTCCCCGCTCGCCGCGGTCGGCCGCTACCTGGCGAGCACGGCTGCGGGCTCCAGGCGACGGAGCGCCCGGGAGGCCCGGCTGCGGGTACGGCAGATGGAGATCATCCTGGTCATCGCGGTGCAAGCCGGTCTGGCTGCCGGACTTGCCTGGTGGCTGGCGTACAACGTCCTCGGCAACCCCAACCCGGTCTTCGCGCCGAGCGCGGCGGTGGGCACCATCGCGGCGGCCCTCGGACAGCGCACCCGCCGCACCGTGGAGATGCTCGTGGGCATCGGTCTGGGCATCGCCATCGGCGACGCGCTGGTCTACGTCATCGGCAGCGGCGCCTGGCAGACAGCCGTCATCGTCACCCTTGCCATCGGCATCGCCCTCGGACTCGTCGGCCGCGGCGGTACGGTGGTCAGCCAGGTCGGTGGTACCGCCGTCCTCATCGCCACCCTCTCCTCCAGCGAACGAAACCTCGAACTGCCACGCATCGTCGACGCGGTCGTGGGAAGCGTGGTCGGGCTGGTCGTCGTGGCACTCCTGCTGCCGGTACACCCCATCCGGGTCATCAACCGCGCCGCCGGCCCGGTCTTCCACACCGTGATCGAGCAGCTGCGTGAGATCGCTGCCGCCATGCAGCACCATGATCATGGCCGCGCCGTCCGCGCGATGGACACGCTCGACGGTATGGGGCCGGACGTGAGCCGGATGCAGGAGGCCGTCCAAGGAGCGGAAGAGGTCGTGACCCTCGCGCCGGTACGCTGGAACCGCCGCCAGGAATTCGAACGCTTCGACCGGGGAGTGCGCCACCTCACCTACGTCATCGACGACAGCCGCGATCTCGCCCGTCGCGCCGCCACCGCCCTGCAGTACGCCGAGCCGCTACCTGGCCACCTGTCGGACGCCGTGGAATCGTTGGCCGACGCCGTCCGCCGACTGCAGCAGGAAGCTCGGAAGGGGGAAGGCCACGATCAGTCGCGGCGCCTCGGGCTGAGAGCGGCCGTCCAGGCCGGCTGCGCGCACGCCGAGGGTGTCCAACTGTTCGGCGCTGCAGTCGTCACTCAGGTCCGCGTGGCCGCGAGTGACCTGTTGCGCGCGACCGGTTGCTCGATCGAGCAGGCCAACCGCAGGACGCGGCTCGCGGCGAGCCTGGGACGTCTACGGCATCAACCGGTTCAGCCGAAGGAATCCGATACCCCATAGGGTCTGGACAGAGCCAGCCTGGTGGGCGATGTGACCGGTCCTGCCGTCTTTGGCCCGTCAGGCCGGAGATCGGGTGGTCCCGGGTGCGGTGTGCCAGTAGAGCGTGGGACCCGCCGGCACCCGCCCGCTGCACAACTCACGCAGAGCCGCTGCCGCCTTGGCGGTGTACACCGGATCGGCGACCAGGCCCGTGTGGTGCCGAAGCCATCGTGCCGCGTCGACGCTGGCCGCGGAGGGAATCCCGTACCCGGGCCCCAGCCACTCGCGGCGCACCTGCAGGGGTGCGAGGAAAACCGGGTCCGGAACGGGCGCACCGTGGCGACGCAGCAGTCCCGCCGTCGCCCTGGCCATCCGGCCAATCTGCGCCGGGCCCACGCGGGTCTTGTCGTTGACCAGGATCCCCACCACCTCGGTGGACAGCCCGGCGAGCGCCAGCCCGAGGATCAGGCCGGCGGCGGTGCCACCCGAGCCGACCGGGACGACGATCCGCCGGGGAGCGGGCAGCGCTCCGGCGGCGACCTGCTCGGCGAGTTCGAAGGCCGCCTCGACGAAGCCCAGGCAGCCGTGCGCGTTGGATCCGCCGACCGGTAGCAGGCCCGGACGCCGCCCGGCCACGGCCGCGCCGACCAGGAGACGACCGGCCGTCGCGTACGCCGCCGCCACGCTGTCGACGCGGTACGTCGTCGCGCCGGTCGCCCGCACCGCCGCCAGCTGCTCCTCGACATGGTCGTCGTGGGGCTGCTCGACCGCGACGATGTGGGCCGGTATTCCGGCGGCGGTGGCGTAGCGGGCCACCGCCACCGCATGGTGGCTGCCCGTACCACCACCGGTCACCACGACCCGGCACCGCCGCCGCAGGAGATCCGCCAGGCTCCATTCGAGCTTGCGCACCTTGTTCCCGCCGTACAGCCGGCCGTACCCGCTGTCATCCTTGATCCACAGATCATGCTGGTCGACCCGGCGCACGACGGTCGGGCCGGCACCCAGCGGCAGGAAGGGCAGCCGCGCCACCACCGACGGATAGCAGGCATGCAGGCGGGGCAGGGCCATCTCATCCGTCCTACTCGCCGCGATCGCCAGGACCGTCCAGTCCGGCCACAGCGGATCGACATCCGTTCACAAGCCTCTCCTAGCATAGACGCCGAACGATCGACCTCGGTGTCGGCGCGCTGCGGGAGGCTCGGATGGCAGGACGTCGGAACCTGGCGGCGACGACGGTCGCCCTCGGCTGCGTCATCGGCACGGCGGCACCCGCCGCGGCCACCGACGCCGTGCCCGTACCCGACGGGCAGTACTACGTGCAGAGCGTCGTCACCGGGCTGAACGCGGCGGAACACGCCGGCGTCGTCGTGCAGCGGTCCCCGCGCGGCGACGAGGACCGGCAGCAATGGCGACTGCGCACCACGGCCGAGGGTCACCTGCTGGAGAACACCGTCACCCCGGGACGGTGCCTGGGTCGCCGGGACGCCGCAGCAGTGGCGGTCGGCTGCACCGAGCCGGCCGCCCGGTGGATCGTCACCGCCACCGGACCCGAGCGGTACGCCATCGGCGAGCCCGCAACCGGCCGTGTCCTCACCGCTGGGCCGGGGCGCGCGGAGCTGACCCTGGAGCCGCCCGGGGCGAGCTGGTACCTCACCCCGGTCGAGCCGGTGACCCGCCCGCTGCCGCCCGAGGACGAACGCCGGCTCGACCAGGTGACCTTTCTGACCGCACACAACGCCTACGCGAACGGGCACGACGGCGGCTTCGCCCCACCGCTGGTCAACCTCCTTCCCAACCAGGCGCGCGGCATCGAGCGGCAGCTCGCCGACGGGGTACGCGGCTTCCAGCTCGACATCCACCAGACCCGCGACGGCGCCATCCTCTGCCACAACAGCTGCTTCCTGGTGTCCCGGCCGGTGGCGCTCTGGGTCGACCTGCAACGGATCGTGGACTTCCTGCGCCGCAACCCGCGTGAATTCGTGACCGTGTTCCTCGAGGACTACGTCAGCGCCCCGGTGCTCCGAGCCGAGCTGGCCCGCGTACCCGGCCTGACCGACCTGCTGTACCGGCCGGACCTGGAGGGCGTCCACGCCACCGGCTGGCCACGGCTGCGCGAACTGCGTGATCGCGACCGACGACTACTGATCTTCACCGACCGCCGGCGGGAGGACGACCAGGCGGGCAGCCTCACCCGGGACACCTTCGGGGTGCTCTACCAGCGCGAGTGGACGGTGGAGAACTACTGGACCATGGGGCCGGGAATCGGCCAGAGCGACTGGACCTGCGTGAGCCGGTGGCCCGACCTGCCACTCACCCGCGGCGACGGCTCCGCGTTCCGGCCGTTGTTCGTGATGAACCACTTCCGGGACGCCCCGGTGCCGGTCACCGCCGCGGCCGACAACAGTCGGCTGCTCAACCGGGCGCAGCGATTCTGCCAGCCGGCGGCCCGCAAGAAGCCGAACTTCGTGGCGGTCGACCGCTACGACCTCGGCGACGCCACCGCCGCCGTCGTGGCCCTCAACAACTACTGGTGACCGGCAGCTGAAATCTCCGATTCGGCCCGCGACCTTGTAGCATGCGGCGGACAACGGCCGGCAGCCGGAGCGCCGCTCTGGTACGACTCGGCGTGGGCCCGCCGGAGCGGGCGGCTGCCACGCCGGTCGGGCCGGGGCCGGAATGAGAGAGGAACCTGCTCGGCGTGTTCCAGGAACCGGACCGGACCCGGATGACCGGCGGAAACTCGACTGGCGGGGCGCCAGGCGCCGGCCCGCAGGAGGAAGCGGACCTGGCCAGGGCGGTGCGGCAGGTCGCCGTGCTGCGCACCGGGTTCTACGTCGTCGTGCTGCTGGTCGCGCTGGGCGGCCAGGTGTCCGGAGCGATGGAACGGCTCGGCATGCCCTGGTACGTCGCCCTTCCCGCCGTCGGGGCGCTGGAGCTGGGTGGCGTCGTGGTGCTGGCGAACGCCGACGTCCGCCGTCGACTGGGCGAACCGGCGATCCTGTCCCGCGTGCTGTCGGCCGGCATCGCGGCCGCCGCGGTCGCCTTCAACTGGCTGGCGCACAGCAACCACCTCGAAGGCGGTTTCTACGCGGGCATGTCCCTGCTCGGCTATCTGGTGTGGCTCATGAACACCGAGAACCAGCGGCGGGACCGGCTGCGCGCCAGGCGGCAGCTGCCACCCACGACGCCGGCGTACGAACCGGTCGGGCACTGGTTGCGACACCCGTGGCTGACCCGCCGTGCCCGCTCGCTGGCCAAGGCCGACCCTCGCCTCGGGCTGTACGGTTCGCTCGACGCGGCCTGCGCGCAGGTTCGCGCCGAGCGGCGGCAGGCGGCGCTGAGCAAGGTGCTGCACCGCAAGATCAGCCGAGCGCTGGACCCCACCACCGCGGACATCGCCGTGGCGGTGTACGACCTCGACGAGATCGCCCGCCGGCTGGCCGAACAGGCGGACTACGACGGGCTGACCGCGCTGATCGCCGCCGACCTGGCACCCGCGCGCGTGCTGGCCGGGAACCTGCCGGCCCGCGGTCGCCGCCGGTGGTGGCGCCGGACCGGCCAACCCGATCCTGTCGCGCTGGCCTCGGCCGCGCGGCTGCTCGCCGACGCCCCGGAGCGGCTGCTCGCCCCCGCACCTGAGCTGCTCACGGTCGCGGCCCCCGTCGTCTCTGCTGCGGACGCAGCCTCCGGTGGCTCAGCGCGGCCAGAGCCGGCCGGGGACGCCGTCGAGCCGGTGAGCGTTACCGAGCAGGCGGGCGACGGTGCCGAGCGACCGAGGTCGGAGCGGTTCCCGGCAGTGACGCCGGACCTCACCGACCGGCGGTCGGAGCCGTCCGAGAGCACCGGCCAGCCCACCTCGACCACGGATCAGCCCGACCCGCCCCGCGCCTCCGACTGGGCGGCGCTGCACGCGGAAATCGCCCCGCTCCTGCCGGCGGCCGCGCCGCGCCGAACGCCGCGCAACACCGCAGGCCGGTCGACCACCAGCCGGGCGGAGACACCCTCGACCATGGACGCGCCGAGCTCTGTCGCGGAGCCGGCCGACACCGCGCCGGCGACGACCCGCAGCGTGGCACCGACGCCGCGCACCGCGACGGGACGGGCACGGGTCGCCCGGGTGGCCGACCCGGGGCCGATCGCGTCAGCCACGCGAGAGCTACCGCTGGTGGTCGGGCGGGACCTGCCGGACCTGGTGGACACCGCGGCGAGCCGTACCACAGCGCCCGTCGCGGCCCCCGACGGCGCGCAAGGCGTCACCGAGCAACGCTCGGCGTCGCGGCCGCGGCAGCGCCGGTAAGGACGACGCCTCAGGCGGTCGCCTACTGGTGACGTCGTCACCCGATGCCGTGGCGGGCCGGCTGGTAGTGTGGGTGGCCTCGGATCCGCAACCACGCCCTGCCACGGGTACGGCGCAAGATCTCCGCTCTGCGTTGGAGGGTCTTGCCATGGGTCGAGCCAGTTCAGTCACGAATGCCTCCGGTTCCCGGCTGCGTCTGCTGACCGCCGTCGACGCCCGGAAGGATGCGGGCAGTAGCCCGACGGGAGTGGTCGGGCGGAAGCTGGCACGTCAACTGCTGGATGCGGGCGACCGGGTACGTGTGCTCGCCGAGCCCGGGCAGATCCACGGCTGGCCGGACGGCGTCGATGTCGTGGAGGGTTCCATCACCCGGCCGGCACAGCACCCCGAGGTCTTCGTCGGCGTCGACGGACTCTTCCTCGCCGGAGCCGTGCCGACGACTGTCCCGGATGTGCTGCGGGCCGTTCAGTACGCAGGTGTGCCGCGCATCGTCGTGCTGTCCTCGCACGGACCGGAGTACGAGCGGGCCTATCCGCCGGAGACGTGGTTCTGGCTCGCTGTCGAGCGTGCCGTCGAACGCTCGGGGGTGGAGTGGACACATATCCGCCCTTCGGCGGTGATGGGCGCGATGGTCGAGGGCACCTACCCGGCCACGGGGTCAGACTGGCAGGGCACGGTCAGGGACGAGCGGACCGTTCGGGAGGCATTCCTGAACGACGGCTACTACCCCTTCATTCACGAGGACGACCTGGCCTCCGTCGCGGCGGCGGCACTGCGTACCGACGATCATGTCGGCTCCGTCGTCGAGGCGGTCGGAATGCCGATCAGCACTCGGGCACGCGTGGACAGCATCGCCAGAGCCATCGGCGCTGAGGTCGCCGCCATCGAGATCACACCCGACGCCAGTCGGGACATCTGGCGGCGGCGCGGCTGGCCCGACAGCGGCATAGACGTCACGCTGTACGGCCTCCAGGAATACGGGGCGCGGCTCGCCGAGCTCACCCGGTGGACCCTCGACCAGCGGCCGGCCGTGCATGAGATCATCGGCCGCCCGCTGCGCGGCTTCGATGAGTGGGCGGTCGAGCATGCCCACCTGTTCCGCTGAATCTGCACATGCATCACGAACTCCTCCTGCTGACCGGCTGAGGCGCGGGCGAGCCGGGCCAGGTCCAACAGGCGGGGAGGATTCTCGACGTCCAGCTTGCCGGTCTCCGACTGAATGCTGCCGACGCGAAGCCGGAAGCCGGGTTCCCGGCGGATGCGCCGTCGGGGATCGGCGGATTCCCGCTCGATTACCAACTGCCCCTCGCGCTGCCGGAGATCGTCGGGGTCCGCGGGCCGGCCGACGGTGGGGAGTCCTGGAGAGCCGTCACCGCCGAGACCGGGCGACGCGGACGGTGATCCCGAATGAACGGCGAGTGAGCAGCAGGCCGTTAGGGTGCAAACGCGCCGATCGACCTGATCCATGATCAGGTCACCTCCAATCGACGGAAGTGGTGACCGGCCCACCGCGACGAGCAGCGTGCCTGTCGCGGTCTCCACTGCAGGGCGGACCCGCGCTCCTCACCGCGGATCGGCGGCCCGCCTGTACGCCCGCCGCACCCGACTCTTCGACGACCGACGGACCTGAAGGAGAGAAAGATGGCAGCCGTAGACGAACCGGAGCTCGCTGAGGCACACCTGCGCCAGCTGCTGGGCAGTCTCGGTCTGGACGTCAACTACGTCCGCGGGCAGGCCAACACCCTGTACTTCCTCGACGACGGGCGGGAGCACGCCGTGGTCGACTTCGTCGGCGGATACGGCTCACTCATCTTCGGGCACAACAACCCGACGCTCGTGGCGTACGCCAAGCAGCTGCTCGACGCGCAGATCCCCTTCCACGCGCAGTTCTCCTACCACCCGTACGCCAACGACCTGGCCACCGCCTTGAACCGGGTGCACCGGCGGGAGTTCCGCACCGACGAGAACTACCGGGCGATCTTCGCCAACAGTGGCGCTGAGGCCGTGGAAACGGCACTCAAGCACGCCGAGATGGACCGCTCGATACGGCTGGCGGCGCTCGGCGAGGAGATCCACGGCCACGTCGAGGAGGCGCAGGCGGCTGTCGCGGCCGGTAGCGCGGTGGTCGCGGACCATGCCTACGACGAACTCGGGGTCACCGACCGGTCGGCCGGCGCCCTTGAGCGCCTGGTGGAGGCGATCCACCAGCACAACGAGCCGAGGTTCCTCCGGCAGCCGCTCTTCCTGACGCTGGAGGGATCGTTCCACGGCAAGCTCGCCGGCAGTCTGCAGCTCACCCACAACTCGGCGTACCGCCTGCCCTTCCGGGCCCTGGCCGCCCAGGCCCGGTTCCTGCCCTTCGACCAGCCCGGTGCGGTCGAGAAGGTCCTGGACGAGGAGCGGACGTACGTCTACGACGTCGTCATGCGCGACGGCGTGGTCGACGTCACCGAGCGGGAACTGCCGGTCATCGGTGGCTTCTTCGTCGAGCCCATTCAGGGTGAGGGTGGCATCCACGAGGTCGGGGTGGACATGGCGCAGGCGATCAGGGCGGCGGCGGACACCGCCGGCTTCCCGGTCATCCTCGACGAGATCCAGAGTGGCGTCGGCCGATCGGGTGCTTTCTTCGCCGGATCACACATCGGGCTGCGGGGCGACTACTACGTGCTGGCCAAGAGTCTCGGTGGCGGTCTCTCCAAGCTGTCGGTGCTGCTGGTTCGCGACAGCCTCTACCGCCCCGACTTCGAGCTGCTGCACAGTTCCACGTTCGCCAAGGACGCCTTCTCCTGCCATCTCGGCCGGAAGGTGGTGGAGATGCTGGAGGCCGACGGCGGTTCAGCGTACGGACGCGTGATCGAACGCGGTGCACGGCTACGGGCGGCGCTCGAGCGGATCCGATCGACCTTTCCCGACGTCGTCAAGGACTGTCGTGGACGCGGCCTGATGCTGGGACTCGAGTTCCAGGACCAGTCCACCTGCGATGACGAGATCATCGCTTCGAATGCGCGCAACGGCTTGATCGGCTACGTGCTGGCCGGCTACCTGCTGCGCGAGCACCGGGTGCGCGTCTTCCCGACCGCGAGCGCGTCGCACACGCTGAGGTTCGAGCCCTCGGTCGAACTGACCGACGACGAGATCGGTCAGCTGGAGAGCGGGCTCGAGGCCACCTGCCGGCTGCTGCGTGAGCGTGCCGGGGCCAGACTGGTCGGGGCGGCGTGAGATAGCCGGGTGCGCCCGGGCACCGGATGGCCGGCGGGATCATCGACCAGGCGGTGCTCTCGGCCGATCGCTTCGACGCGGGCTGGGCCGAGTCAGCGTTTTCGGCGGCCCCGATCGGCGGGGCGAATGTGGAGTGGCGGCGGGAGCTGCCGTCGCCGCGGCCACAGGTCCGGAGCGTTCTGTCCCTTCATCGTTTGCCGGTCATCGAACACGTTCCGCTTGGGGCCGATCGCGAAGGCAGGTGTGCGGACGCTGCGGTGATGCGTACGCGAACCGATCGGTGCCTGCCGTCGAGTAAGGAGCTGTTGCAGTGAGCACGAGGCGTTACGACTGTGGCGTGGACGCCGCGCTGGACGTCATCAACGGCAAGTGGAAGACGCTGATCATCTCGGTTCTTGCCGAGGAGAGCCGCCGTTTCGGGGAGCTGAAGCGACTCGTTCCAGGGATCAGCGACAAGGTGCTCGCGCAGCACCTCCGTGATCTGGAGGCGAGATACATCGTGCGCCGTGACGTCTTGAACGACAGCCCCGTCAAGGTGAAGTACTCCCTGACGTCGGTCGGCACGTCGCTCAACGACGCCTTGGGACCACTGTGCGAGTGGGGCGAGCAGCACGCCGACAGCGATCAGTAGGGGTCTCAGACGACGCTGCGAGTCCGACTGCAGCGGCCGGGTCAGGCACGCAAGGCCGCGTCCCCCGTACAGGCGACGCGGCCTTCCGTGCTGGGGCTCTTGCCGCTGGGGCGACCGGACCGGACGGCGGGGCCGTCCCCGCCGTCACGCTCGCCGTCCTGCCCGGCTCACAGCGGGATGTTGCCGTGGTGGCCTCGTCCGGCAGGTGCACCTGCCAGGGCCTGGACGAGCCGGTGCCGGGTGTGCGCCGGGTCGATCACCTCGTCGACGACGCCGAGCGCGATCGCCCGGCCGATCCCTCCGGCGCCCTTGACCTGCTCCTCGACGAGTTGGCCACGGAGCGTGTCGCGCTCCTCGGGACGGGCGGCGGCGAGCTGCTTGCGGTGCAGGATGCCCACCGCGGCCTCGGCGCCCATGACGGCCACCTCGGCGTCGGGCCAGGCGTAGACCGCGGTCGCGCCCAGCGAGCGCGAGTTCAGGGCGATGTACGCGCCGCCGTACGCCTTGCGGGTCACCAGGGTCACCCGCGGTACCACCGCTTCGGCGAAGGCATGCAGCAGCTTCGCCCCGCGTCGCACGATCCCGCCCCACTCCTGTTCGACGCCGGGCAGGTAGCCGGGGACATCGACCAATACGACGAGGGGGACCCCGAGGGAGTCGCACATCCGCACGAATCGGGCGGCCTTCTCCGCGCCGAACGAGTCGAGACATCCCCCCTTGCGCAGTGGATTGGTGGCGAGCACCCCGACGGTGCGACCGGCGAGGCGGCCCAGGACGGTGACCACGTTCGGTGCCCAACGGGGCTGGAGCTCCCCGTCCCACCCGCCGTCGACCGGGTCGAGCACGGCCCGGATCAGCCGCCGTACGTCGTAGGCCATCCGGGGCCGCGCGGGCAGCAGCGCTCGGAGGTCCTCGTGGGCGGCTGCCGCGCCGAGGTCGAAGTGACCCGGGCGGGCGAACAGCCCGGCCAGGGTGCGGGCCCGGTCGAGGGCGTCGTGCTCGCTGTCGGCGACGACGTGGGCGACGCCGGATCGCCGCCCGTGCGCGTCGACACCGCCCAGGTCCTCCATGCCGATGTCCTCGCCCGTGACCGTCCGTACCACCTCGGGACCGGTGATGAACATCCGTGCGTCGCGGGACATGATGACCAGGTCGGTCAGGGCCGGCCCGTAGGCGGCGGCACCGGCGGCCGGACCGAGGACGACGGATATCTGCGGCACCTGCCCGGAGGCTCGGCTCATCGCCGTGAACACCCGGCCGGCGCCGTCGAGCGACTCCACGCCGTCACCGAGGCGGGCGCCGCCGGAGTGCCAGAGCCCGATCACCGGTACCCGGTCGAGCACCGCCGCGGAGATGGCGGTGACGATGTGCCGGCAGCCCACGGCGCCCATGGCACCGCCCATCACCGTCGGGTCGGTGCCGTACGCGACGACCCGACGGCCGCCGACCCGCCCCCGGACGGCCACTACGCCGCTGTCGTCCGGCTCGACGAGCCACTCCAGCGATCCGGTGTCGAGCAGTCGCGCCAGCCGGGCGGCGGGGTGACGAGGATCGACGCTCCGGGTCGTCGCCCTGGCGGGCGGCGCTGCGGTGATGGTCATGCGGTACCTCCGGACGAGGGTCGGTCGGTGGCCGCGGCCACGGTCGGGGGCGGCGGGAAGTATCCGGTCTGGACGAAGAAGTCCACGTACCGGTCGAAGAGTTCGTCGGTGACGGGCGGGCAGGTGATCCCGCTGTCGGCCAGCATCCGGGTGGTCGTCGTCGTGTCGATCGGCGGATAGAAGCTGTCGCTGTCGGCGGTCATCAACTGGAATGCGTCCAGCAGCGGAAGCATGGCGTTGTCCCGGTCGCGTTGTACGGCGGCGAGCCAATCGGCCGGATCCCGCGACTCCAGCCGGTAGCCGCGGCGGCGCAACCGGTCCACGCAGGCGGCCAGGCTGATCGACGATTCGTTGTAGAGGTGATGGGTGTCGACGCCGACGTTCAGGGTGGCGAGCCGGCTGACGGCGGCGCTGACGTGATCGACCGGGGTGAGGTGGAACTCGCCGGTGAGCCGGTGGGGGACCGCGCCGGCCTGGATGAGCCCCTTGAGACTGAGCCAGACGAAGTCGCGGGTCTGGCAGGCACCGTGGAACCGGTCACCTGCGACCAGGTCGACCCGGTACACGGTGACGGGCAGGCCGCGCTCGCGGGCGGCGGCGACGATCTGTTCGGCGACCCACTTGCTCTGCAGGTAACCGCTGGGCAGCTCCGCGACGGGGCCGGTGGGGTCGTCGACCCGTAGCGGGCGACCGTCGGGGGCCGGGTGGGCGAAGACGCCGGTGGTCGAGACGTAGTGCACCGGGACGGTGCGGTGCCGGGCCGCCAGGCGCAGGATCTCCACGGTGCCGCCGACGTTGGCGGGCCGCAGGGTGGAGTACGGATGCAGCCAGTTGACCGAGGCTGCGGCATGGTGGACGACGTCCACCCGGCGGGCCAGGTCGTCGAAGGTGTCCGGGTCCAGCCCGAGCGACGGCTGGGCGAGGTCGCCCACCACGACGCGGACGCGGTCGAGGTCCACCTCGTCGTGCAGCCGGTACCACTCGAGGTTGGCCCGCAGCCGCTTCACCGCGGCGTCGACGTCGTCGGCCCGGACCAGGCAGTGCACCGTGGCGCGGGTGGTGGACAGCAGGTCGCGCAGCAGGAAGGCGCCGACGAATCCGGTCGCTCCGGTGAGCAGGATCTCCGTCGGGTCGGTCGCGACCGGCACCACGTCGGCCGCGGGCCGGATGTCGTCGGGAAGGGCGACCTCGGCGGCGAAGTCGACCGCCGGTGCGCCCCCGCCTGCGGTGTCCTGCAGGACCGCCAGCAGATGGTCGGTCAGGGCCGCGGGCGTGGGGTGGTCGAACACGACGGTGGCGGGCAGCCGGTTTCCGCTGAGCACGTTGAGCCGGTTACGCAGCTCCACCGAGGTGAGCGAGTCGAATCCCAGCTCGGGGAAGGGCCGGTCGGGATCGACGCCGTGCGGGTCGCCGTGACCGAGCACGGCGGCCACTTCAGCCCGCAGCAGCTGCAGCGCCGCCTCACGACGCGCGGCGGGAGCCAGTCCGGCGAGCCGCTCGGCGAGGGGCCGCCCGGCGTTCTCGTCGTTGCCCGCGCGCCGGCGGTGTGACGTGCCGGCCAACGCGGACAGGAGCAGGGGTGCCTGGTCGGCGCGGGCGCGCAAGGCAGCCACGTCGAGCGGGGTGGCGACGAGCGCGGGTCGGCCGGAGCCGAGGGCCAGGTCGAGGATGCCCGGACCGTCGGCCGAGGAGACCGGGCGGAAGCCGACCCGGGCGATCCGGGCCAGGTCGGTCTCGTCGAGCTGCCCGGTCATGCCGCTGGTCTGCGCCCACAGGCCCCACGCGACCGACGTGGCGGGCAATCCCTGGGCGGCCCGGTGCTGCGCGAGGCCGTCGAGGAACGCGTTCGCGGCGGCGTAGTTGGCCTGTCCCGCGCCGCCGATGACCCCGGCCAGGGAGGAGAACAACACGAACGCGTCGAGGTCCCGGTCGCGGGTCAGCTCGTGCAGGTGCCAGGCGGCGTCGGCCTTGGGCCGCAGCACCGCGGCCAACCGCTGCGGGGTCATCGCCGCGATGACGCCGTCGTCCAGCACGCCGGCGGCGTGCACCACCGCCTTCAGGTCGGGGATGTCCTCGAGGAGGGTCGTGAGTTCCGTCCGGTCGGACACGTCGCAGGCGACCACCCGCGCTTGCGTGCCGGTCAGGGCCAGCTCGGCGACGAGGTCGGCGGCGCCGTCCGCCGCCGGGCCCCGGCGGCTGGTCAGGACCAGATGGGGAACGCGGTGCACGGTGGCGAGGTGCCGGGCGATCAGGGCGCCGAGCGAGCCGGTGCCGCCGGTGACGAGAACGCTGCCCTCCGACGGCCACGCAGTCGTGCTGGTGGCGCGGGGGGCGGACGGGCCGGGGTCGGCGCGGCGCAGCCGCGGCACCGAGACCCTGCCATCGCGTACGGCGGCCTGGGCCTCGCCGGAGGCGACGACCCCGGGCAGGGCGGCCCAGGACTCCGGGGTGCCGTCGACGTCGATCAGGACGAGACGCCCGGGTGCCTCCGACTGTGCCGAGCGGATCAGGCCCCATACGGCCGAGGCCGCCGGGTCGGGCGGGGCGTCGGCACCCACGGTGACGCCGCCACGGGTCACCACGACGAGGCGGCTGCCGCTGAGCCGGTCGTCGTTCAGCCACTGTTGCACGGTGTCGAGCACCTGGCACAGGCCGCCGAAGACTGCGCTCAGTGGGTCCCCGTCGGCGGGGCTGACACCCCACAGCGTCGCCGCCGACGCACCGGCGCAGGCCAGCGACGCCACGTCGGCGTGCGCCGGCAGGCCCGCCAGGGCCTCCGGGAGGCAGCCGGTTTCGCCGAGGACGGTGAGGCCGGCGGGACGGGCGTGCGGCACCTGGACCGGCGACCAACCGACCTCGAAGAGCGCGTCCTGGTGGCGATGGCGGGCCCGGTCCAGCACGAAAGCGGACAGGGGGGCCAGGGTGATCTGCTCGATGTCGGCGACCGGCCCGCCGCTGCGGTCGGTGAGCCGGGCCGACAAGGTGTCCGGGCCGGTTCTGGTGCAGGCCACCCGTACCGCCGTGGCTCCGGTGGCGTACGTGCGGACCCCCCGCCAGTGCGCGGCGGCGGGCGCATCGGCGGCGTCGTGGCGGCCGTCGGTGTCGGCTGTGGCGGCTACCAGCGCGGCGAGGTGCGCCACCGCGTCGAGCAGGACGGGGTGCAGCCCGTACCCGGACGCCTCCCGTTCCCAGCGTTCCGGCAGCCGGACGTCGGCGTGCACGATGTCCCCGTCGGTCCAGGCCGCCGTCACGGCGCGCAGGGCCGGCGGATACGCCAGCCCCCGCTCGGCGAGGGTGTCGTAGGCGCCGGTGAGGTCCACCGGAGTCGACCCGGCAGGCGGCCACGGCGTGTTCTGCGCCGTCGCGGGCAGGGCCGGGGCGGCGCTGAGCGTGCCGTGTGCGTACACGGTCCACGTGGCGTGGGAGGCGTCCGGGCGGGCGTGTACCCGCATCGCCCGGCGACCGGACGGATCGGCGGCGTCAACGACCACCTGGATCTGCATCGGGCCGGTCAGGGGCAGGGGCTCCTCGGTGGTGAGGGAATCCAGCACCGCGCAGCCGACCTGGTCTGCGGCGTGCGCGGCCAGCTCGACGAGGACCGCGGCGGGAACGGTGCGGGTGCCGTGCGTGGTGCGCTCGGCCAGCCACGGGTGGGTGGCGGGGGAGAGCCGGCCGGTGAAGAGGGTGGTGTCGCCACCGGCGACGGTGACCGCCGCGCCCAGCAACGGGTGGCGGGACGGTTCGAGGCCGAGCCCGCCCGCGTCGGCCGTGCCGCCGCTGTCGAGCCAGTAACGGTTGCCGGCGAACGGGTAGGTGGGCAGGTCCACCACGCGCGCACCGGAACCGGCCAGCAGGTCCGCCCAGTCCACGCGGACGCCCTGGACGTACAGCTCGGCGGCGGAGGTCAGGAAGCGGGTGAAGCCACCCTCGTCGCGGCGCAGCGTGCCGGTCACGGCCCCGATCCCACCGGTCCGCTGCTCCAGCACGTCCTGGATGCTGGTGGTGAGCACCGGGTGCGGGCTGATCTCGATGAACGCCCGGCGCCCCTGGCCGGCCAGGGCCGTGACGACCTCCTCGAACCGCACCACCTGACGCAGGTTGCGGTACCAGTAGTCGGCGTCCAGAACCGTCGGATCGACGACCTTCCCGGTCACCGTCGAGTGCAGCGGCACGTCGGCGGCGCGCGGCGTGACGTCGGCGAGAGCCTCCAGCAACTCCTCGCGTACGGCCTCGACATGCGCCGAGTGGGATGCGTAGTCGACGGGGACGCGGCGGGCCCGCACCCCGGCGGCGGTGAGTTCGGCCTGGAGCGCGTCCAGGGCCGCCGGGTCACCGGAGACGACGACGGACGTCGGCCCGTTGACCGCCGCCACCGACAGTCGTCCCTCCCACGGGGCGAGCCGGGCCGTCACCTCGGCGTTGCCGAGGGCGACCGACATCATGCCGCCCCGCCCGGCGATCGCCCCGATGGCCCGGCTGCGCAGGGCGACCACCCGGGCCGCGTCGTCGAGGGAGAGGGCACCGGCGACGTACGCGGCGGCGATCTCTCCCTGGGAGTGGCCGACGACGGCTGCCGGCCGGATCCCGACCGACTGCCACACCTCCGCGAGCGAGACCATCACCGCGAACAACACCGGCTGCACCACGTCGACGCGGTCGAGCCCGGGCGCGCCGTCCGCGCCGCGCAGCACGTCGAGCAGGGACCAGTCCACGTACGGCGCGAGAGCGGCGGCGCACTCGTCGATCCGCCGGGCGAATCCCGGATGAGTGTCCAGCAGGTCGACGGCCATGCCGACCCACTGCGAACCCTGCCCGGGAAAGACGAAGACGACCTCGTTCGACGGCTCGCCGGCACGTCCCGTCACCACGCCCGCCTCGGTGGCCTGCTGAGCGAGGGCCTTCAGGCCGCGCAGCAGGGCGTCCCGGTCGGTGCCGATGACGGCGGCCCGGTGCGGCAGGGCGGCCCGGGTGGTGGCGAGCGAGTAGGCCGTGTCGGTGGCGTCCAGCTCCGGGTCCGCCTCGAGACGGGTGAGCAGTCGCTCGGCCAGCCGGCGCAGCCCTTGCGGGTCGTACGCCGACACCGGCCACACCAGAGCGGCGGGGGCCACCGGCGGGGACCTGTCCACGTCGGTCTCCTCCGGGGCCTGCTCGAGGATCGCGTGCGCGTTCGTACCGCTGACCCCGAACGACGAGACCGCCGCCCGGCGGGGCCGTTCGACGTTCGGCCAGGGACGGGTGGCCGTGACCAGCTCCACGGCCCCGGCGGACCAGTCGATCAGCGGGTTCGGGCGATCGACGTGCAGGGTCTTCGGCAGGGTGGCGTGGCGCAGCGCCATCACCATCTTGATGACCCCGCCGACCCCGGCGGCGGCCACCGTGTGGCCGATGTTGGACTTCAGCGACCCGAGCCAGAGCGGACGGTCGGCGGGCCGGCCCTGCCCGTAGGTGGCGAGCAGGGCGTGCGCCTCGATGGGGTCACCGAGCCGGGTGCCGGTGCCGTGGGCCTCGACGGCGTCGATGTCGGAGGTGCTGAGACGGGCCTCGGCGAGAGCCTGCCGGATCACCCGTTCCTGCGAGGGGCCGTTCGGCGCGGTGAGACCGTTGGAGGCGCCGTCCTGATTGACGGCGACGCTGCGCACGACGGCGAGGATCCGCCGCCCGTGCCGGCGGGCGTCGGAGAGCCGCTCCAGCAGGAGCAGGCCCACCCCCTCCGACCAGCCGGTGCCGTCGGCTGACTCGGCGAACGAGCGGCAGCGGCCGTCGGCGGCGAGACCGCGCTGGCGGGAGAAGTCGACGAAGCCACCGGGATGCCCGTTGACGGTGCTGCCACCGGCCAGGGCCAGCGCCGACTCACCCGCCCGCAGCGACCGCACGGCCAGGTGCAGGGCGACCAGCGACGACGAGCACGCGGTGTCGAGGGTGATCGCCGGTCCTTCCAGGCCGTAGAAGTACGAGATTCGCCCGGAGGCCACGCTGTTGAGCCGCCCGGTGGTCAGGTAGCCCTCCAATTCCTCCGGGCCGTTCAGGTCGAGATAGGTCTGGCCGGCCGCGCCGACGAACACCCCGGTGCGGCTACCCTTCAAGATCGTCGGGTCGATTCCGGCCCGTTCGAACAGTTCCCAGGAGGTCTCCAACAGCACCCGCTGCTGCGGGTCCATCGCGACCGCCTCGCGGGGAGAGATACCGAAGAACGTCGCATCGAAGCGGGTCGCGCCGTCGAGGAATCCGCCCTCGCGGGTGTACGACCGGCCCGGCTTGCCGGGCTCCGGGTCATAGAGGGCATCGACGTCCCAGCCGCGATCGGTGGGCCACGCAGTGATGCCGTCGCGGCCCTCGGCAACCATCTCCCACAGGTCCTCCGGCGAGGAGACGCCGCCGGGGTACCGGCAGGCCATCCCGATGACCGCAATCGGTTCGTTGCGGTCCGCCTCGAGGTCGGCCAGACGCTGGCGGGTCTTCTGCAGGTCGGCCGTAGTCCATTTGAGGTAGTCCATGAGCTTCTGTTCGGTGGACATGGGTTCGCGTTCTCTCCTCGGTCTGCGGGCCGGCATGGCGGTCAACCCCTGGCGCACGGCCGCCCTCCTCGACGAATGCGAAGGTCTCGGACCGGCCGGCGTTCCGGGCCGGTCGGTCAGATCGGGCGGTGCCGGCGGGTCAGGTTGGTCGGTGTGCCTCGGGGCGGAGTGTGGCGACCGCGCCGCCTCCGCATCTGCTGTCGTGCGCTCGCTCCAGGTGGACGGGCGGCGACTCTTCCGGTCGACGCGCATCAATGGTGAATCGCAGATATCCAGCCTCGGGTCACGGGGTGGTAATCGAGGACCCCCGTTGCGGCTGGCCGCACCCGCGTTACTCACAAGTGAGTCGTCGGTGGAACCGTCCGGGCTAACGTCCTGACGACCGACAAGCGCCGTGCCAGAAAGCGAGGCAGTCCGATGACCGCCATTTCCGGTGAATCCCTGCTGACCGACGACGCCAACAAACACGTCGAGCATTACGCCCAGGCGTTCAATTCCGGTGACCCGGAACTGCTCGACCGGATGTACACCGAGGACGCGGTCGCCGTCTGGGGACCGAACGAGCCGTTGACCGGGCAGGCCCGCCGGGAGTACGTCGCGGAGTTCCTCGCGCGCCGCCCGGTCATGACCGTGCAGACCCGGCACTCCTACGTCACCGGCGACACCGCCCTTATGGTGGTGGACTGGAGCATCGACATGACCGGCGAGAACGGCGAGCCGGAGCACCACGAGGGAGTCGGTCTGGACGTCCTGCGCCGCGGCGCGGACGGAATGTGGCGCCACGCGATCGACGACCCGTACGGCGACGTCTCCTGACCCTGAGGACACCGATGGCCCCGCCGGTGCGACCGGCGGGGCCATCGACATGTCGGCCGGATCAGCCGGGCATGCCGTCGGGCAGGGCGTCGGCCACGGGGCGGTCGATGGCCATCAGCCAGTTGCCGTCCGGCTGCCGTCGTAGGACGTCGGTGCAGGTGCCCCGGACGGTGACCGGCTCGCCCGACTCGTCGGAGTACCGCAGCTCGTAGTCGACGATGACCAGGGAGGTGTCGCCGGCGACGTAGTTGCGCAGCACCCGCGCCTTCAGCTGGGGCCGCTTCGCGAGGATCTCGATGATCGCCGCCCGCCGCTGCTCACCGGTCAGCGGGCCCCCCGACAGGTTGGAGATGGCATCATCGAGGTAGAGCCGGTCGAACGCGGCGCCGTCGCCGGAGTTGAACGCCTGGACGAACGCCTCGTTCTGCTGCTCGACGTCGTCGGTGAGGACCAGCTGGTACACGTCGACGGGTTCGGTCGTGGTCATGCGGCACCTTCTCTCAGCAGGACGGGCAGCTCACGGTGCCCGTTGGAGATGAACGACTCCAGCGGCAGCACGTGCGCCGCCGGCTTGGCCAGGGTCAGGTCGGGGAACCTGTCGAAGAGGGCGGGCAGGGCGATCGACGCCTCCAGCCGTGCCAGCGGCGCGCCCAGGCAGTGGTGCACTCCGTACCCGAAGGCGACGTGGTCGCGGCGGGTGTCCCGGGTGGCGTCGAAGGCGCCGGCGTCCGGCCCGTGCACCTCGGGGTCGCGGCCGGCCGCGCCGAATGACACCACGATCGGTTCGCCGCGGCGGATGGTGACGCCGGGCAGCGCGATGTCCTCGACGGCGTAGCGCATCGGCAGGTTGGCGAAGGGCGCCTCCAGTCGTAGCGTCTCCTCGATCACGTCGGCCCACCCCACCGTGCCGCCGCGGACGAGAGCCAGCTGTTCGGGGCGGGTGAGCAGGATGAAGATGGCGTGGTCGAGCAGGTTGACGGTGGTCTCGTGGCCGGCGGTGAACATCAGCAGGATGGTGTCGACCAGTTCACGGTGGGTCAGACCCGGCCCACCGTCGTCGTCGTGCGCCGAGATCAGAGCGCTGGTCAGGTCGTCCCCGGGGCTTGCCCGGCGGTGGTCGACCAGTTCGGCCAGGGCCGCGTACATGGCGTGTTCGTAGCTCTTGGCCTCCTCCGCGGTGGCAGCGGTGTTGAGCATGCCGCTGACCGCCACCAGCAGCCGGTCCCGCAGGTCGTCGGGCATCCCGAGCAGGTCGGAGATGACCCGCACCGGCAGCGGGTGGGCGAACTGCGCGCGCAGGTCGACGGGCTCCTGCGGAGGGGCCGCCGCGATCCGGTCGAGCAGGTCGGCGACGACGGCCTCGATGCGGGGCCGCAGGGCGAGCGTCCGACGGGCGGTGAAGGCGCGGGCGACGAGCCGCCGGAGCCGCGTGTGCTCGGCCCCGTAAGCGGTGATCATGTTGCGGTCGGAGACCCACATGGCCAGCGGCCACGTCCGGGCCAGCTCGCCCTCACCGTTCTCCCAGGCCGGCCAGTGGCGGTAGGTGTCGCGGGACACCCGCGAGTCGGTCAGCAACTGCCGGGTCAGGTCGTAGCCGGTCACCCACCATGCCTCGACCCCGCCGGGCAGCACGACCCGGGCGATGGGGCCACGGGCCCGCAGTCGCTCGGCCTCAGCGTGGATGTCGCGACCGGACGGGTCGATGACGTACGGCTCGGAGTGGGTCATCGGATCCTCCCGGCCGTCACGCCGCGCCCATCAGGCGCGTGCCGTCACCGGCGCGTAGCAGCGCACAGATGTCGCGCAGGCCGCTGTCGATCTGGTCGATCTCGGCGTCGGAGAGGAAGATCGACGGCTCGAACCGGAAGGTGTTCATCGCGCTGGCGGTCTGGAACAGGCGCAACCGGTGGGTGCGCAGGGCGTACCCGGCGACGGCGAAACCGAAGAAACCCTGCTGCGCGGTCTGGGCGATCTGCTCCGAGGGCGAGGATGACTGGTCGCGGAACTCGAATCCCAGCATCAGTCCCTCGCCGCGCACGTCCAGCACCACGTCGTCGAAGTCGCCGCGCACCTTCTCCAAGCGGGCCTTCAACGCCGCGCCCCGCTCGGCCGCCATCCGGTACGCCGCGCCGTCGTCGGCCTCCAGCAGCTCCAGCACCTTCAGCCCGACGTAGCACGAGAACGCGTCCTTGGCGAACGTCGACGAGTGCGCCAGCTCGAAGTCGCGCTGGTAGCGCCCCCCGCGCACCAGCATCACCGACGACTTCGCGATACCCCCGCCGAGGCTCTTGGCCAGCAGGTAGTAGTCCCCCCGCAGCCGGATCCGGGAACTCGCCAGGAACGAGCCGGAGCGGCCCATCCCGCTCTGGATCTCGTCCATGATCAGCGGAGCGCCCGTCTCCTCGCACACCCGGGAGATCTCCGCGCCGAACTCCGCCGGCAACACCCGGATACCGGCCTCGCCCTGGATCGGCTCGACGAAGAAGCCGCCGAACACCGGCAGCGGGCGCTGGGTGCAGGTGACGGCGCCACCGTCGACGGTGAGGACGGGGAGGGTCCGGCTCTCCTCCTCGACGATCGTCCGAAGTCCCGTCACGTCACCGACCGAGACGAACCGGCAGCGCGCCGCCAGGCGGGTGAAGGGGGTGCGGTAGCCCTCGTTGTGGGTCAACTGGATGCTGCCCACGAGCTTGCCGTGGAATCCGCCCTCCAGCGCGAGGAACACCGGCGCCCGGCCGGTGAGTTCGGCGGTGCGGGCGGCGAGCGCGTCGGCGACGGCGTCGATGCCGGCCGTGGCCGGCAGATCGAGGGCGGCGAACACCTCGGGGGCCACGGTCGCGCCCCCGGCGACGGCCGCGCGAGCGGCGACGACTCCGGCCTCGACCTCGCCGACCAGCTCCGCCAGGCGGACACCCCGCTCCATCTCGGCGTGCTTGATGGAGATCTCCACCGCCTCCGCGCCGCTGTTGCCGAAGATCGCCCAGTACGGCTCCGAGGAACCGGTCTCCCGGGCGATGATCCGGTTCAGCATCCCGGCGAGGTCGTTGGCGTAGGAGTGCCGGGAGAACTGCGCGTGCACCGGCACCTGGGACTCGAGCAGTTCCTTGGCGCGCGCCACCAGCTCCGGATGGTGGTGGCCCAGGATCAGCGATCCGAAGCCGCATGCCAGGTCCAGGACCGGGACCTGGTTGCCCGCCGCGTCCCGGTAGAACAGCGTGTTGCCGGACGCCCGGACGTACTCCACGTCCAGCCCGACCGTTCCGAGCACTTCCCGCAGGTACGGCTCCGCCAACTCCAGCTCTGCCACCGACGAACCCACCACGACCTCCATCAAGAGCGACGACCGGAAACAGCACCTAGCGTCGCAACCACCGGTAACCGGTCGCCCATCAGCGCTCGCTCCACTTCGGACGGATACGGAGAACCGGTCGTTACCGGCCGCAGGATGCACCGGTGGGCGGCCCGGAGCCCGGACCGCCCACCGCCCCTCGACTGGCTCAACGGCGCATCTCGAGCACCTGCCGCGCGGCGCGCAGCCCGGACTCGATCGCCCCGTCGACGAAGCCGTTCCACGCCGTCGCCGTGTCGCCGCTGGCGAACGCGAGCCGCCCGTACGGCTGCTGGATCGCGGGGAGCTGCGCCAGCAGCTGGTTCGGGCGGCGCAACGCCCACGCCCCGCGGGCATACCGGTCGCGGCCCCAGTCCTGCGACCGCAGGTCGCACACCTCGATGCCGGGGACCATCTGGCGCAGCACGGCCTGGATCTGGGCGCGGTTGGTGAAGTCCAGGGAACGGTCCTCGCTGAACCCGATGATGAGTTGGTGGCCGTCACCGAGATCCGTGTGCGTGAACAGCGAGGAGACGGGGAAGCCCTCCGCGGCCTGAGCGGAGATGCGGCCCCGATCGGTGCGGGCGTGCACCCAGAACTTGATGCTGTCGGGCACCCCCACGCCCTGCAGGCTGGCGTCGGTGTGCACCTTGGGCAGGCCCGGGCTGAACTGGATCGTGCGCCAGACGTTGACGGGCACCGCCACGACGACGGCCGGTGCCGTCAACGTCCCCCGCGGGGTGTTGACGTACACGCGGCGGCCGTTGACCGTCACACCCCGTACGGGGGTGTTCAGCATCAGCTCGCCGTCGGTGTCGTCGAGCATCGCCTGCAGCAGACCGCCCATGCCGACGGCGGGGCTGAAGCCCAGCAGGCCGTACCAGCCGTCGATGTCTCCGCCGCCGAGGCGCCACCACTGGGCCAGCGCGGTGAGCCCTCCCACCGCGCTCGAACCACCGGAGTAGGACGCCGTGGTCCCGTTGATCCAGCTCTCGTCCGCCGGGGCCAGCGCGAGTTGGTCGAGGCGGTCCCGCAGCGACAGGTGGTCCACGCCGCGGATCAGGTCGGCGCGGTAGAGCGGATCGGTCGGCCGCTCCAGGTAGGTCTCCGAGCCGGCGAAGAGGCGGCCGAACAGCTCGGCCTGCCGGGTGTACACCTCGGCCGGGTCAACCTCGGCGAGCCCGTCGGCGGAGGGGAACATGACGGTCTCGGCAGCCGGATCTGTCACCGTGGCAATGCCGTAGCGTTGCAGTTCCCGGTGGAAGAGCTCCTGCCGGTCGGAGATCCATTGGCAGCCGAGTTCGATGCGCCGGCCGAGGAATGTGTCTGTCCAGGTGCGTCCGCCGATGCGGTCGCGGGCCTCGACCAGCAGCGGTCGCAGGCCGTTGGCGGACAGCTCCCGGGCGGCGGTGACTCCGGCGAAGCCGGCGCCGATGACGATGACGTCGGCTTCGGAGGTGCGGGGACGGGCCCCCGCTGCGGCAGCCGGGTAGAGCCCGGCCGACGTGGCCAGGGCGCTGAGACCGGTGGCCTTGAGCAGGGACCTGCGGTCCATTGTCATGATGCTCCTTCGGGATGGATGTGCGGAGGGGAACGCACGGCACACGACACGGCTGCGGAGTCCCACCGCAGGGGCGGGACTCCGCAGCCGCTTGTGACCGGGCGCGACTCAGAGCAGCGGGGTGTCCGGATCCAGACCCAGCAGGACCCGCCCGTGCACCTCGAGGTTGGTCGACAGCAGCAGCAGCCCGTGCAGGGACAGGCCCTGGATGTCGCGGTGGAACCGCTGCATGGGAACGTCGCGCTGGATGACGGTGGCGCCGCTGGCGGAGTAGAGGATCTCCACCGCCTCCTTGGCCAGCTGGATGGCGTAGGCGGCCTGCCCCCGGACGGTGGCCTTCTCCTCCGCCGTGGGCTGTTCGCCGGCATCGGCGCGGGCCTGCAACACGCTCAGCCAGCCGGCCTGCAGCCCCTCGGCCGCGGCGATCTTGTTGGCGGCGGTGGCGACCTGGATCTGGGTCAGGGGGTGCTGCGACTGGTCGGTCCAGGAGGTGTAGGTGATACCCCGGCCCTTCACCCGCTGCAGGAACAGCTCCAGCGCGCCCTTGGCGATCCCGATGTACGTGGCGACCGCAGCGGCGGTGACGTAGGTGAACAGCCCGTACCGGCGGCCCGGTGTCTCCGGCGCGGTGCGCCCCGCCGTGGTGTTGAGCACGGCATCCTCGTAGGAGACGACCCGGTGGGCGGGCACGAACACCGAACTGGCCGTGGAGGTGCAGCTGCCGGTGCCGGCGACGGCGGAGGTGTCCCAGTCGTCGGCGATGGTGAACTCCGACATCGGCACGATCGCGACGACCTCGTCGCTGGAGCCGTCGGGCAGTTCCCGGATCGCCGAGGCGATGTTCCAGTCGGCGCCGCGGCATCCGGAGTTGAACCGCCAGCTCCCGTCGAGCAGGTAGCCGCCGTCGGTCGCGGTGACCGTGCCGGTCGGAGTGAACCCGCCGGAGATCTTCACCGCTCCGGAGGCGAAGATCTCGGACTGGGCCTGGTCCGGATAGAGGGTGGCCAGCCAGGCGCTGGACATCCACACCATCGACACCCAGCCGGTGGACGGGCAGCCCCGCCCGATCTCGGTCAGCACGGCCACCTGGTCGGCCAGCGCGACGTCCAGGCCGCCGAAGCGACGGGGCACGGCGAGCCGGAACACGCCGGCCTTGTCGAGCAGGTCGATGTTCTCGTCCGGGATCCAGCGCCGCTCTTCGGCCTCCCGGCCGTTGTCCCGAAGCCTCGGCACGATGTCGCGTACGGCGTCCATCACCGCGGTGAACTCGGTGTCCGTCGTCGCCATTCCGCCTCCCCTACGCTGTCGGCGCCGTCAGCCGGCGCGCCGAGCCGAACGTATCGGTGGGGATGTCAGCGGCTGGGAATCGCGCGGTAAGCCGGCGGTAACGACGATCGGTCGACGACCAGTGCCCGCGCCTCCTCAGGGCTCAGGCTGCGGCCGTGGGTGAACGCGGTGGCGCGCTCCTGTGCGGTGAGCGCGGCGCTGATGGCGATCTCGATCCGGTCCACGTCGCCGCTCTCGGCCGGCGGCAGCGGCACACCGGTCGATTCGCGGGCGGCACTGGCCGCGCCGAGCAACTGCGCCGCCCGCTCGTACCGACCGGCGAGGGCCTCGGCGCCGGCGAGCCCCTCCAGAGCCAGGGCCAGGGCCCGCGGGTCCCCGACGTGCCGGGCGGCGGCGAACCCGGCCAGGTGCAGCTCGCGCGCGGCGTCGGCGTCACCGCGCTGTTCGGCGACGAAACCCAGCTCGGCCAGGATGAGGGTGTTGCCCGGCTCGAAGTCGACCTGCCGGTTCCACTCCAGCACGGTACGCAGCTGCTCCTCGGCGAGATCGAGTTTGCCGGCGCGGCGGGCGCCCAGCGCAAGACCGATGCGCGCGTATATCTCACCCGGTTTGAAGCTCTGGTCGGTCGACAGCCGCAACGCCCGCTCGTGCAGCTCCTCCGCCCGATCCAGCGCTCCGGTCAACAGCGAGATGCGACCCAGCCCGGACAGCCGGTCCGAGGCCTCCGTCCACAGGCCGAGATCCTCGGCGATGGCCAGGCCGTCGCGGTGCAGGCGCGCCGCCCGGTCGTAGTCGCCGGTGATCTCGGCCAGGGCTGCCAGCGGATACACGGTCTGGAGCTGTCCCCACCGGTCACCGAGTTCACCGAAGAGTTCGGCGCTGCGGGCACCGTCGCGACGCAGGGCGGCCAGGTCGCCGCGGGCCAATGCCTGCTTGACGCGTTCGCTGAGGGTGGCGGCCACCCCCCACCGGTCCCCGCTGGCCTGGAACCCGGCGAGGGCCTGATTGATCAGGTCCTCGCTGGTGACCAGATCACCGGTGACGTAGAGGGCGAGACCGAGGAACCAGCGGGCGCGGGCCAGGCCGTGCGGGTCGTCGACGCCGTCGTAGGCATCCAAGGCCGCGAGGCTGTGCCCGGCCCGGTCGGCCACCTCGCCCGCGAGCAGGGTGATGCCGGCACGCCAGGTGAGGGCGCGGGCGCGGTCGGCGGTGGGCGCCGGCCCGTCGAGGCTCAGCGCACCGGTCAGGGCTCGTCCCGCCTCCTGCAGCCGGCCGCGCAGAAACCAGTACCAGGCCATGCCGTTGGCCAGGCGCAGGGCCCGGTCGGCGGCACCGTCGTGGACCGCCCGGTCGAACGCCCGGCGGATGTTGGTGCTCTCCAGGTCGAGGCGTTCCAGCCACTGTCGTTGGTCGCGTCCGCGCAGGTGGCCGTCGGCCTGCTCGACGAGGTCGATGTAGTACCGCTGGTACCGCTCGTGGACGCGGTCGTCCTCGTCGGCCTGGCGCAGCCGCTCGGCACAGTACGCCGCCACCGACTCCAGCAGTCGGTAACGCACCCCGTCCGGGTTGTCGACCACGACCACCAGGGAGCGGTCCACCAACCGGGCCAGCAGGTCCAGGACGTCCTCGCGTGGTACGGCGGCACCGGCGCAGACGCGTTCGGCAGCGGAGAGCGTGCAGCTGTCGGCGAAGACCGCGAGCCGGCGCAGCAGCGCCCGCTCGGCGCCGGTCAGCAGTCCCCAGCTCCAGTCGATCATCGAGCGGAGCGTCTGCTGCCGCGGTGGAGCGCCCCGATGCCCGGTGGCCAGCAGGCGGAACCGGTCGTCCAGGCGCGCGACGAGTTCGTGCACCCCGAGGGCGCGTACCCGGGTCGCCGCAAGCTCCAGGGCCAGGGGGATACCGTCGAGCCGCTTGCAGAGCACGGCGACGGCGCGCGCGTTGGCGGCGGTGAGGGTGAAGCCCGGCGCCGCTGCGGCAGCCCGGATGATGAACAGCTCGACGGCGCTGGAACGACGCAGGGCCTCGGTGTCCAGCCCGGCGGCGAGGTCCGGCAGCTCCAGCGGGGGTACCTTCCACACCACCTCACCGAGCAGGCCGATCGGTTCCTGACTGGTGGCCAGGATCCGCAGCCGTGGAACGGTGCGGAGCAACGGCTCGACGAGCCGGGCGACGTCGTCGACGATGTGTTCGCAGTTGTCGAGTACCAGCAGGATGTCGCGGGCGTGCAGCGCGCCGGCCAGGCGGGCTCCGACCTCGACGGGCCGGCCGGCCGGGCCGAATCCGCCGGCCCCGTCCTCCCGGATGCTGAGCGCGGCCATCATGGCACCGGCGAGGGCCGCCGTGCCGTCCGACTGCTCGCTGCGGCCGAGGGCCGCCAGCTCGACCAGCCAGGTGCCGTCGGCGAACCGGGGGGTGAGGCGAGTGGCGATCTCCACCGCGAGCCGGGTCTTGCCCACGCCGCCGGAGCCGACCAGGGTGACCAGCCGGTTGGTACCCAGCAGCGCGGTGACCTCCTCGACCGCCGACTCGCGCCCGACCAGCTCGGTGATGGCGGCGGGCAGGTTGGTGCGCACCCGCGTGCTCATCGTTTCGGCGCGGTCGGCCTCCAGGCTGTGGTCCTGGCGCAGGATCGCCTCGTGCAGGCCGGACAGTTCGGGCCCCGGGTCGACGCCGAGCTCGTCGTGCAGGCGCAGGCGCAGGTCGCTGGCGCTGGCCAGGGCCTCGCTCTGCCGACCGGCCCGGTAGAGGGCCCGCATGTGTACCGCGCGCAGCCGCTCCCGCAAGGGGTGACGGGCCACGAGGTCGCCGAGTTCCGCCGCGAGCTGGGTGTGCTCGCCGCGCACGAGCCGCGCCTCGGCGCTCTCCTCGACGGCGGCCAGCCGAAGCTCCTCGAGTCTGCCGACGGCAGCCCGGGCGAACGGGGCGTCGGCAAAGTCGGCCACGGCGGGGCCACGCCACAGTGCCAGCGCCTCGGTGAACAACGCCAGACGTTCGCCCAGCTCCTCGGTGCCCCGGGCCCGGGCGGTCAGGGCGGTGAAGACGCCGACGTCGACGGTCTGCGGATCGACGTCGAGCCGGTAACCGGCGGGTTCGAACACGACGAGGGCGCGGCTGCCGGGTTCGGCCACGTCCAGCGCCCGACGCAGCCGGGACACCTTGGCCTGCAGGGCGCCGGTGGGGTCGTTGGGCGGTCGCTCCTCCCACAGATCCTCCACCAGACGGTCGACCGACACCGGCCGTCCCTCGTGCAGCAGGAGGTCGACGAGCAGGGCACGGACCTTGACGCCCGGGATGCTGACCGGCCGGTGGTCCTCCGTCCACACCCTCAGCGGACCGAGAACCTCGAATCGCATGATGGCAAAGATAACGCGTTGCAACCACCAAGGTCGACACCGGTGATGGCGGGGCGGTCAGCGGACGGTCAGCGGACGGGCACCAGGTGGACAGCGGGCAGGGCCACGATGGCTGCTGGTGCCCGTGCACCTCGGGCGCAACCGCACCCACCGGAAGGGATGGGACAGATGGAGACGAGTTCATTGGCCGAGTCGAGCCGACGTGCCGGACCGCGGGAATGGATCGGTCTGGCCGTGCTCGCCCTGCCCACGATCCTGTTGTCCCTCGACGCCACCGTGCTGTACCTGGCCACCCCGCACCTGGGGGCGGACCTGCGGCCGGACAGCAACCAACTGCTCTGGATCGTCGACATCTACGGCTTCATGATCGCCGGTTTCCTCCTGACCATGGGGTCGCTGGGGGACCGCATGGGTCGGCGCAGACTGCTCATGATCGGTGCCGCCGCCTTCGCCGCAGCCTCCGTCCTGGCGGCGTACGCTCCCACCCCGGAGGTCTTGATCGCGGCCCGGGCGCTGCTGGGCATCGCCGGGGCGACGCTGATGCCGTCCACGCTGGCGCTGATCAGCAACATGTTCCGCGATCCGCAGCAGCGCGGCATGGCGATCGGGCTCTGGGTGGCCTGCTTCTCCGTCGGCATCGCGGTCGGTCCGATCGCCGGTGGCCTGCTGCTCGAGACGTTCTGGTGGGGGTCGGTGTTCCTGCTCGGCGTACCGGTGATGGTGGTGCTGCTGGCGACCGCGCCGGCCCTGCTGCCCGAGTACCGGGACCCGCAGGCGGGCCGGTTGGACCTCGCCAGCGTGCTGCTGTCGCTCGGCGCCGTCCTGCCGGTCGTGTACGCCGTCAAGGAGTTCGCCAAGGAGGGCTTCGGCCTGCTTCCCCTCATCGCGCTGGCGACCGGGATCGTCGTCGCAGTCGTGTTCGCGCAGCGCCAGAACCGGCTGGTCGACCCGCTGCTGGACCTGCGCCTGTTCCGGGAACGGTCCTTCAACGCGGCGCTGGCGATCCTGCTGCTCGGCCTCGGCATCATGGGCGGGGTCTATCTGTTCGTCACCCAGTACCTCCAGCTCGTCGAGGGACTGTCGCCGATGGCGGCCGGCCTGTGGCTGCTGCCGGCGGCGCTGGCCCTGATCGTGGCGTCGTCGGTGACTCCGCTGATCGCCCGGCGTTTCTCCCCCGGGTACGTGGTCGCCGGGGCGCTGGTGCTGTCCGGGCTGGGCTACCTGATGATCAGCCAGGTCGGCACCTCCTCCGGTCTGCCGCTGCTCGTGGCCGGGTTCGTCCTGGTGTACGCAGGCACCAGCCCGACCATGGTGCTCGGCACCGACCTCGTCGTCGGCGCCGCGCCGCCCGAGAAGGCCGGCTCGGCGTCGGCCGTGTCGGAGAGCGCGATGGAGTTCGGCATCGCCTTCGGCGTCGCCGTGCTCGGCGTGGTCGGCACCACGGTCTATCGCAACGAGATGACCGGATCCGCGCCCGCCGACGTGCCGGCGGCGGCGTACGACGCGGCGCGGGAGAGCGTCGTGGCGGCGCAGGGCGAGGCGGCCACGTTGGCCGACGGCGCCGCCTCGGCGCTGCTGCAGCCGGCCCGGGAGGCCTTCGTGGCCGGTATGAGCCTCGTCGGGTGGATCAGCTTCGCGGCTGTCGCCCTGCTGGCGGTGGTCGCGGTGATGATGCTGCGACACGTCCCGCCGACCGGTGCGGACGGTTCCTCGGCGGACGCCTCGGGCGTGCCCGCCGGTGCGACGAACTCCGAGGCTGCGGATGCGCCGGTGGACCGGTCGCACGACGAAGGGCTGGCCCCGGCATGACCCAGGAGCCATACCCGGGTGAGCTGACGGCGGCGCTCAACGTGATCGGCGGCAAGTGGAAGGTACCGATCCTGTGCGAGCTGCGGCGCGCCAGTCGCCGATTCGGTGAACTGCGGCGGCTCATCCCCGGGGTCAGCGAGAAGGTCCTCATCCAGCAGCTTCGCGAGATGGAGGCGGACGGGGTCGTCAGCCGGGAGATCTTCGACGAGGTGCCGCCGCGGGTGGAATACTCACTCACCGCGTACGGGTTGAGCCTCAGCGAGGCACTGCGTCCCCTGGGCGCGTGGGGCGCCGCGCACCAACGTCGGGCCACCTCGACCCCGGAGGTACCGACGGTGGAAGCCCGGCAGCCGCGCCGGCACCGGCTCCCGGTGACGCCGGCGGTCCGGCGTACCCGCCCGGTGCGGCGGCCGGGCACGGACCGCCTCGGGACCGCCGGTCTCGTACCCCGGCTCGCCTGAGCCGGTCCCGTCCCCGTGGGCGGGACGGCCCCCAGGGCACACACCCAGGGGTAAGTGCGCACCTCCAAGTCAGTACTTGATCACTTTTGTCCCCCCACGGGATGCTTCAGGGGGATGCCCCCGCACGACGTCTCGGACGCGTCTTTCGGACCGGCAGTACATCGTCAGTGGTGCTCGGAAGTTAAGGAATGAACTCGTGAACAAGTACGCAGGCAAGAAGGCCGTCATCACCGGCGGGACCATCGGCATGGGCCTGGCCATCGCCCGCGCGCTGCGCGACGGGGGAGCCGAGGTCCTGCTGACCGGACGTAACGAGAAGAACCTGGCCGAGGCTCGGGCCGATCTCGGCGACGGCGTGCACGTGGTGCAGTCGGACACCGCGGTCCTCGCCGACATCGCGGTGCTCGCCGACACCGTCGCCGAGAAGCTGGGTGAGATCGACTACCTCTTCGTCAACGCCGGGATCTCCGAGCTGGCCCCGTTCGACCAGGTGACGGAGGACTCGTACGACCGGCAGTTCGGGGTCAACGCCAAGGGGGCGTTCTTCACCGTGCAGCGGCTGGCGCCGGCCATCCGCCGTGGTGGCGCCGTGGTGTTCACCACCTCGATCGCCAACGTGATGGGCACCCCGAGCATGACGGTCTACTCGGCGACCAAGGCCGCCCTGCGGTCGATGTCGCAGGGTTTCGCCGCCGAGCTGCTTCCCCAGGGCATCCGGGTCAACGCCGTCAGCCCCGGCTTCATCAAGACCCCCACCATGGGTTCGGCGGGCCTGTCGCCGGAGGAACTGGCGGCCTTCGAGAAGGAGGGCAACGAGCTCACCCCGATGGGCCGCATCGGCACCCCGGAGGAGGTCGCCACCGCCGCGCTGTTCCTGGCCGCCGACGCCACCTTCACCACCGGTGTGGAACTCGCCGTGGACGGCGGTCTCGCCCAGGGCATCACCGCCGAGCACTGACCACCGCGCTCCGAATGCCGGCCCCAGCGCTCCATCCCCCCGGGGAGCGCTGGGGCCATCCCACCCGTGACGGCCGCAAGGGAGCGACGATGGACGGACAGACCTTCGACTACGTCATCGTGGGGGCCGGATCCGCCGGCTGTGTCCTCGCCGCCCGGTTGTCCGCCGACCCTTCGGTGCGGGTGGCCCTGGTCGAGGCGGGGCCGGCGGACACCGACCCGGAGATCCGGATTCCGATGTCCGCACTGCGGCTGCTCGGCTCCGACCACGACTGGGGATACAACACCGTCGGGCAGCCGCAGCTCGGCGGGCGGCACATCTACTGGCCGCGTGGCAAGACCCTCGGTGGATCGTCGTCGGTCAACTTCCAGATGTGGGTGCCGGGGCACCGCGCCGACTACGACAGCTGGGTCGGGGCGACCGACGAGCGGTGGAGCTGGGACACGGTCGAGCCGTACTTCCGCCGGGCCGAGCGGTGGTCCGGTGAGCCCGACCAGGGCTCGACCTACGGCACCGAGGGGCCGCTGTGGATCTCCCCACCGCGTGATCCGGACCCCAGCACCTCGCGCTTCCTGGCGGCGTGTGCCGAGTTGGGCCTGCGGAACCTGACCGGCGGCCTGGGCGGCCCGGACCACACCGGCTACGCGGTGACCCCGCTCAACCAACGGGGTGGCGCCCGGTGGAGTGCGGCCGACGGATACCTGCGGCCGGTGGAGGACCGGACGAACCTCACCATCCTGACCGGACGGCTGGTGCACCGGGTCTGCTTCGCCGACGGGCGGGCGGTGGGCATCGAGTACGCCGGTGGTCGCCTGTTCGCCCGGCGCGGGGTGGTCCTCAGCGCCGGTGCGATCGGCTCGCCGCACATCCTGATGTTGTCGGGCATCGGTCCGGCTGCGGATCTGCGCGGGCTGGGCATCACGCCCTACGTCGACCTCGCCGGTGTGGGCGCCAACCTGCACGACCACGTCGCTGTCGACGTGAGCCACCACGCCGCGGGTCCGGTGCGCCTGCTCGAGGCGTACACCGAGGACAACCTGCGCGCCTACCACGAGCATCGGTTGGGGCCGCTGACGTCCAACATGGCCGAGGCGGTCGCCTTCCTGGGCAGCCACGACGGGTGTCCCGCGCCGGACCTGGAGCTCATCTGGGTGCCGATCGCGTTCACCGACGACGGTGACGAGACCGCCGGGCTGACGGTCTCGGTGGTCCTGCTGCAGCCGCAGAGCCGGGGGCGGGTCACACTGGCCGACGCGGACTCCACGAGCCCACCACAGATCGACCCGGCCTACCTCTCCGCCGAGCAGGACGTGACGACGCTGGTCGCGGGTGTGCGCGTCGCCGAGCGGGTGTTCGGCACGGGCGCGCTGCGTGGCCTGGTCGCCGGGCCGATGGCGCCGTGGCAGGGTGAGATGAGCGACGAGGTGCTCGCGGCCACGGTGCGCGAGCGCGCGGCCACGATGTTCCATCCCGTCGGCACCTGCCGGATGGGCCGGTCCGACGACCCGGCCGCGGTGGTCGGCCCCGACCTGAAGGTGCACGGTGTCGAGGGTCTGTACGTGGCAGACGGCTCGGTCGTCCCGCAGATCCCCCGCGGTCACACTCACGCGACCGCCGTCATGATCGGTGAGCGTGCCGCAGACCTGCTCCTGCGCGCATGTTGACCGCCACAGCTGAATCCTGCTCCGGTCCACGGCATCACGGCGTTACCGCACGACCGGGCTCGGCCACGCCGCCCCGCCACGGCTGCAGCGTCCCTTCCGACTGATGCGGCCGGCTGCTGCCGCCCGTCGCGCCGTCCCGCCGGACCGGTCCGCGCCGGATGTCGCCGCCATGGCGCTGCGATCTGCCGGTGCGGGCGGCGAGCCATCCGCTCAGTGGTGTCGGTTCCGTGGCGACACCCGCGGGAAAGCCGCGGCCGCCGGGCTGAGACGCTTCGCAGCCCCCGTCCGTCGGTGCCCCTCGCACCGGCGAAGGCCGTCCGCCGCTCCGGCACGGCACGGGGGCCGTCGGGACGGGTGGGCCTCGGATACGGGTCGCCGGCCCGAGGCGATGCTGACAGCAGCCGGCCGGGCTGAACGCGGTGTGGTGGGAACCAGGGGCTTCCGTCCGACCTGACCCGGGATTCGGCGATCCGGCCCTGCTTCGGCCTTCACCGTGGACGCACGCTCGTGCAGCCGACCGCCGCCACCTGCACTCTCACCTCAGGGTAATCACTTACCGTCATGTAAGTAGTTGATTGTGTCGTGGCCGTGAGGCAGGCTTGCGTTGTAGCTGATCGAGGGAGGTTGATCGCACGGGTTGTTGCAACGACGTGCCGGCGGCTGTGCAATCCGACAGCTGCCAGCCAATGCCCTCAAGGCGGCGCGCTGCGGAAGGCGGCGCGCCGTAGTTCGGGCACCAATCAGCCGACCGGAGCCCGCCCTACCGGACGACCTTCTGAAAATATCGGGTCGATCGCCTGAGTCCCCGATTGTCGCCCGGTCCGTGCGGCGGGTGCGGTGCGATTCCTGAAGCCAGGACATGCGACATGAACGGCAGTACACGTGTGCCTGACCGTGACGGTTGGCACCATCGAAGTCGGGGGGGCGACGGTGCATTTTCGAATGCTGGGTCCAATGGAGGCTTTCCGTGACGGACGGTCCGTTGGTCTGGGCGGCATAAAGCAACGCGCCACATTGGGATTTCTGCTGCTTCAACCGAACAGGGTCGTTCCCACCAGTCAGTTGTTGAAGGCGCTGTGGGCATGGGAGGAGGCCCCTGCGTCCGCTCGCAAGATACTCCAGAACGCGGTGTGGGGACTGCGGGGAATACTCTCTCCCGAGGGTGGGAGCGAGGAACAGGCGGCGCTCCTGACCCAGGCCCCTGGTTACATGCTCCGTGTCGACGCCGAGCGGATTGACGTACACCGTTTCCATCAGCTTTCCGCGAAGGGGCGGGCCGAGCTGTCCGCCGGCCGCCCGGACGTGGCGGCCGAGCTGCTTCGCGAGGCGCTGGCGCTGTGGCGGGGGCCGGCCCTGGCCGATCTCGTCGAGGGCGGCATCGTCTGGTCGGAGGTCGTCGCCCTGCAGAACGCGCGACTGGTGGCGCTCGAGGAGTTCTTCGAGGCGGAACTGGCCTGCGGCCGTCATCATGCCGTGCTGGGCGAACTGGAGACGGCGGTCGCGGGGGAGCCGCTGCGGGAACGTTTCTGCAGCCAGCTCATGCTGGCCCTCTACCGGTGCGGCCGGCAGGCGGACGCGTTGAACCTCTACGCCCGTACTCGCACGGCGTTGGTGGACGGCCTCGGGCTGGAGCCGGGCCACAACCTTCGTGCCCTGCAACACGCCATCCTCACCCACGATCCGATGCTGACCGTGGTGGGATCACCCGGCGACTCCCTGACCGCGGCAGCCGGGCTGGACCGGCCGACGCGTCAGGCGTCGCCGCCGTCGGACGCGCAGGGCGACCCGGGATCCGCGGACCCGACAGGGGAGCAGGACGAAGTCCCTCAGCTGATGCCGCCGACGCGCAAGCGCACGTCCTGGGGGCGAGTCGGGCGGGGGCCGGTGAGCATCGTCATGGCTCGGATCCGACTGGCGGGTGAGCCCGCAACCGCCGAGCAGGCGCGGTTGGACGAGGCCCTGGAACGGGCTACGACAATCCTCCGCGAGGTGGTCGGGTCCTTCGGTGGAGTGGTCGCCGCCTCGTTGGGATCCGTCTCGCTCGTCCTGTTCGACGGCTCGGACGGACGGCGGCGCACCGCTGACGACGCGGTCTCGGCGGCGATGACGATCCGCGAGCGGCTCGGCACCGGTGTGGGTCAGGGTGTCGGCGCCGTGGCCGGCCATCTGGCGGTGGTCACCGGTGAGGCTCTGGTCCGGTACCCGGGGGAGAGCGGCGCCGCTCCCACCGTCAACGGCGCCTTGGTGGACGAGTGTCACAGGATGTTGTCCCACGTGCCCGACGGCAGCATCCACGTCTGCGACGAGACGCGCAGGCTGACCGAGGACGTCGTCGCATACACCGCGGTGCACGGCGGCGGCGTCGGTTGGCGGGTCGAGGGGATCCACCAGAAGCACATCGGTTACCACACCGCGCCGATCGTGGACCGGGAGTGGGAACTCGACCTTCTCCGTGGCCTGCTGGAACGGGTGCGGCACCGATCCGTGCCGCACCTGGTGACGGTGCTGGGCGAGCCGGGATCGGGCAAGAGCCGGTTCGTCATGGAGTTCGAGTGCCGAATGGCGGTCTCACCGCAGAGCGTGTTGTTCCTGTCCGGCGCGGCGCCCGCCACGGCGGATCGGAGGGAGGCCACCGACCGTCTGATGGCACAGATCATCGCCGCGCAGTGCGAGATCCTGGCCGATGACTGCGAGGGCGTTGCGGAAGCCAAGCTCGTCGACCTGATCGAGCGTCTGGTGGAACCGCAGCACGCAGAGTCCGTCCTGGCCGGGATCGCTCCGCTGCTACGGCCGGGGCGGACCGGTGCGGTGGATCGCCGAAGCGCGCTCGACAGCTGGCGGCGGCTGCTGGAGGCCGGCGCCTCGGAGCGGCCGGTCGTGGTGGTCCTGGACGATGTGCACCGCGTCGACGACGACCTGCTGGACTTCATCGAGGACCTGCCCAGGTGGGCCTCGTCGGCGCCGCTCCTGGTGGTGGCGACGGCCCGGCCCGCGCTGCTGGAGAGGCGGCCGGCCTGGGGCGGCGGTCAGCGCCACGCGGCGACGATCACGCTCGATCCCCTCTCCGAACTGGCCATCAACCGTCTTCTGGACTTCCTCGCGGTGGGGGCCAAGGTCCAGGGCCAGCCGGCCGGCCGGTTCAGCACCCTGCTGGGGGCCCTTCCCGACGACCGGCGGGTGCACCCGCTGTCGATGCGTGGGATCGCCGCCAGGTCCCTCGGTCTTCGCGGGAGCAACGAGAGCGTCTGGACCATCGAGCGCGAACAGTGGCACGGGGTGAGAGCGTCGTAGCAGGGCCCGTCAGGATGACGGGTCCGCCCTGTCCGCCGCGAGGCGTGCCGTCGACCGCCTGCGCGGGAGCGCAGGAGGCGGCGGTGGTTGCCCACGCGGTGACCCGTGCGGCTCCGCCCGCCGCCACGGCGACTTTGATCCGTCCGGGCGGTCGTCAGCCGCAGCAGGTAATTGCGCCCGGCCCGCAGCTTGCGGGCGGGGCGCTTCCGCTTGCGACAAAACTGCGTCCCCGGCCGGGCGGCCCTGTTCGTCGATTGCCACCACCGGATCACGTGGCGAGGGTCGCGGAAAGGAGCGGGTAATCGGCCGCTAACTGATCATGCTGTTCCGGCCTTCTCCGATGGTTACGTCGGAATGGGGGTGCGACGGCCACGGTGGACTAGCGTCGAAGCGGCCAGGGTAAATGGGCGCTCCCGGCACAGATTCGCAGCCGCCACAACTACGCCTACTGCCCATTGCCGGGCTGAGACGCCTGGCGTCCGGTGCCCGCGCGCAGTTACCGCCGTGCCGCTTACCCAGAGCGAGACCTGAGTGGACGAGAGGACGCGATGTCATTTTCCGGGAAATCGGGTGATGTCCTTGTCGGGCAGGATTCGCCGCCGCCGGAGCTGCCGGACGCGACTCCTGCCGCGATGCGCGACGTGATGGCGCAGTTCGCCACCGGAGTCGTCCTGCTCACCGTGGGAGGTGAGCACGTGCACGGTATGACGGCCAACGCCTTCACCTCGGTGTCGCTGCGACCGCCTCAGGTGTTGTGCTGCGTCGCGCACACCGCGGTGATGCACGCCGCCATCACGGCCGCGGGCCTGTTCGGCGTCTCGGTGATGGGTGCCGGTCAGGTCGAACTGGCCCGCTACTTCGCCGACAAGAGCAGACCGCTGGGCGCCGCGCAGTTCGAAGGGCTGCACTGGCGCGCCGGTGAACACACGGGAGCTCCACTGCTGGCCGGCGCGCTGGCCTGGCTCGAGTGCGAAATCGTCCATTCCTACGACAGCGGCGACCACTCGATCTTCGTCGGGTCCGTCCTGGCCGCCGGCCGTGGCCCGGACCGCCCGGGACTGCTGTTCTTCGACGGCGGATTCCAGTCCGCGCTGCGGCGCGACGGGTAGCGAGCCGTCGCACGGCGCGCACCGGAAGCGCCTCGGCGGCACCTCCGACGTGCCGAATCCCGCAGATCCAGCTGAACGCTCAGTGCTCATGCACGAACCGATCCGCCCGTCGGTGCCCCGACTACGGCGGATCCAGCCACCACCGACGAGCCGAGGGGCCGAGCCAGAAAGGCGATCGAACGCGATGACGAGTCAGTACGGTGCTACGCCCTCAGAGGTACGCCACGGTTTCGACGGGGCGATCGCGGTCGTCGGGATGTCCTGCCGGCTGCCGAAGGCACCGGACCTCGATGCGTTCTGGGAACTTCTGCACCACGGCGTCGACGCCGTCACCCCGATGCCGCCACACCGCTGGGAATCGGCCTCCGCCGCGACACCCGACGCTCTGTTCGGTCCCGCCTCCGGCGCCCGTCACGGCGGCTTCCTCGACGAGGTCGACACCTTCGACGCGGCGTTCTTCGGCATCTCCCCCCGCGAAGCCGTCACCATGGACCCGCAGCAGCGCCTCGTGCTGGAGCTGACCTGGGAGGCGCTGGAGAACGCCGGCATCGCCCCGGAGCTGCTGCGTGGCACCCCCACCTCCGTCTTCGTGGGTAACCTGCGTGACGACTACGCCACCCTGCTCTACCAACGCGGCGAGCGGGCCATCACCCAGCACACCGCCGTCGGCGTGCACCGAGGCATCATCGCCAACCGGGTGTCCTACGCCCTCGGCCTGCAGGGCGCCAGCCTGACCGTCGACAGCGCACAGTCCTCCTCGCTGGTGGCGGCGCACCTGGCCTGCGAGGCGCTGCGCTCCGGGCAGTCCACGGCCGCCATCGTCGCCGGGGTCAACCTCAACATCCTCGCCGAGGGCGCCCTCGGCGCCGAGCGCTTCGGCGGGCTGTCACCGTCGGGCCGGTGCTTCACCTTCGACGCCCGCGCCGACGGCTACGTCCGGGGCGAGGGCGGCGCCGTGGTCGTACTCAAGTCCCTCGAACGGGCCGTCGCCGACGGCGACCGCATCCACGGGGTGATCCTGGGCAGCGCGGTCAACAACGACGGCACCACCGCCGGGCTGACCCAGCCCAGCCAGAGCGCCCAGGAACAGGTCCTGCGGCAGGCGTACCGGCGGGCCGGGGTCGACCCGGCGGACGTGCAGTATGTCGAACTGCACGGCACCGGAACCCCGGTGGGTGACCCCATCGAGGCCGCCGCGCTCGGTGCCGTCGTCGGCTCCGCCCGCCGCGCCGGCCCGCTCCCGGTCGGCTCGGTGAAGACCAACGTCGGCCACCTCGAAGGGGCAGCCGGCCTGGTCGGCCTGGTGAAGGTTCTGCTGGCCATCGGGCGGCGTCAGCTTCCCCCGAGCATCAACTTCGACACCCCCAACCCCCAGATCCCGCTGCAGCAGCTCAACCTCGGCGTGCAGCGGGAGCTGACCCCGTGGCCGCAGCCGGACCAGCCCCTGCTCGCCGGAGTCAGTTCCTTCGGCATGGGCGGAACCAACTGCCACGTCGTGCTGGCCGAGAGCCCGGTCACCGGCCATCGACGGCACGCCCCGGAGCAGACGCAGGAGCGCGCGGCGGCGCTGGAGGTGGTGCCCTGGGTGCTCTCCGCCCGAAACGCCGCCGCGCTGCGTGACCAGGCCCGCCGCCTCTCCGCCCGGGTCCGGGCGGATCCGGCGGCCACCCCCGCCGACATCGGCTGGTCGTTGCTGCACCGGTCGCTCTTCACCAACCGGGCGGTGGTCACCGGCCGGGACCACGGCAGCCTGCTTGCCGCCCTCGACGCCCTCGCCGACGGCCGACCCGCCGCAGGCTCGGTGACCGGCACCGTCGCCCCGTCGTCCGGCCGGACCGCCTTCCTGTTCACCGGGCAGGGAGCCCAGCGGGCCGGCATGGGACGGGAACTGCACCAGGCGTACCCGGTCTTCGCCGACGCCCTGGACGAGGTGTGCCGGTTGGCCGATCCGCTGCTCGACCGGAGCCTGCGTCCGGTGCTGTTCGCCGAGCCGGGCTCGGCGGAGGCCGCGCTGCTCGACCGTACCGACTACACCCAGATCGCCACCTTCGCGATCGAGGTCGCGATGGTCCGGCTCCTCGACTCCTGGGGTGTCCGGCCCGACGTGGTGGCCGGCCATTCCATCGGTGAGATCGCCGCGGCCCACGTGGCGGGCGTCTACAGCCTGCCCGACGCGGTCCGGCTGGTGGTCGCCCGGGGGGCGTTGATGGCGGCCCTACCGGCCGGCGGTGCGATGGCCGCGGTGCAGGCGACGGAGGGCGACGTCGCGGGTCTGCTGGAACTGGGCGGAGACTCCGTCGCCCTGGCGGCGGTCAACTCGCCGACGTCGGTGGTGGTCTCCGGCGACGAGGCCGGGGTCGGCGCTGTGGTCGCCGCCTGCGAGTCACGGGGGTGGAAGGTCCGCCGCCTGGCCGTCTCCCACGCCTTCCACTCGCCCCTGATGGAGCCGATGCTCGCCCGGTTCGCCGAGGTGGTGACGGACCTGCGGCGCAATCCACCGACGCTGCCGATCGTCTCCACCGTCACGGGCACCCTCGTCGAGGACGCCCGCTGGGTGTCACCGGACTACTGGGTCGAGCAGGTACGCCGCCCGGTGCGGTTCGCCGACGCGGTGCACACGCTCACGGCGCGGGAGGTGTCCACCTGTGTCGAGGTGGGTCCCGCAGGGGTGCTGACGGGCCTGGTGGGGGAGACCGTCGCGGGCAAGGCGCCGGTACGGGCGACGGCCACCCTACGGGCGGGCCGGCCCGAGGTCGAGTCGGTGCTGTCGGCGCTCGCGTCGGTCTTCGTGCAGGGTGTGCCGGTCGACTGGAGAGCCCTGTACGCCGGCAGCGGTGGGCGCCACGTCGACCTGCCCACGTACCCCTTTCAGCGAGACCGCTACTGGCTTCCCGGTGCCGCGCCCGTCGAGGCCGCCCGGCCCACGCCGTCCGCCGGGACCACGCCGGCCACCCCGGCCACCCCAGACGCCGCCACGGGACGGCCCGACCCGCACCATCCTGGAGATGTCACGGGGTACGCCGGGGCGGCGGCTCAGGACGGCAACGCGCCCCCCGGTGGCGAGTTCGCCGCGCGCCTGGCCGACCAGCCCGCCGCGGAGCGCGCCCGCCTGGTCGCGGATCTGGTGTCAGAGCACGTCGCCGCGGTGCTGGAGTACCCACCGGACCGGCCGGTGGAGGTCGGGCTGCCGTTCCGGGAACTCGGCTTCGACTCGCTGATGCTCGTGGAGCTGCGCGAACGGGTGAGCAGCGCCACCGGACTGTCGCTGCCCAGCGGGCTGCTGTTCGACCATCCGACGCCGTCGGCCCTCGCCGACCACCTGCACCGACGCATCGAGGGCAGCTCCGCGGCCGACGCCGTGGCAGCACCGGCGTCCGGTGGGCTCACCGACGAGCCGATCGCCATCATCGGCATGGCCTGCCGCTACCCCGGCGGGGTGACCGACCCCGAGCAGCTGTGGCGGCTGGTCGCCGAGGGCGTCGACGCCGTCACCACCTTCCCCACCGACCGGGGCTGGCCGGAGGACCTGTACGACAGTGACCCGGGCCGCTCAGGCCACAGCTACGTACGCCACGGGGGTTTCCTGCCCGACGCCGGCCGGTTCGATGCCGGCTTCTTCGGCATCTCCCCGCGCGAGGCGTTGGGCATGGATCCACAGCAACGGCTGCTGCTGGAGACCGCCTGGGAGGCGGTGGAGCGGGCCGGGCTGCGGCCCGGCTCCCTGGCCGGCACCCGTACCGGCGTCTTCGTCGGTGCCACCGGGCTCGACTACGGCCCCCGGATGCACGACGCGTCCGAGGCCGTCGAAGGCCACCTGCTGACCGGCGGCGCGCCCAGCGTCATGTCCGGCCGGATCGCCTACCAGTTGGGCCTGATCGGCCCGGCCCTGACGGTGGACACCGCGTGCTCGTCCTCGCTGGTGGCCCTGCACCTGGCCGCCCGGTCCCTGCGGCAGGGCGAGACCACGTTGGCCATCGCCGGCGGGGTGACGGTGATGGCCACCCCCGGGATGTTCCTCGAGTTCTCCCGGCAACGCGGTCTGGCCCCGGACGGGCGCTGCAAGTCCTTCGCCGCGACGGCGGACGGGACCGGCTGGTCGGAGGGGGTGGGGCTGCTGGTGCTGGAGCGGCTGTCCGACGCCCGACGCAACGGTCACCGCGTCCTGGCGGTCCTGCGGGGCTCCGCGATCAACCAGGACGGCGCCTCCAACGGGCTCACCGCCCCCAACGGCCTGTCACAGCAGCGGGTGATCCGCCAGGCGCTGGCCGACGCCCGGGTCGCACCCTCGGAGGTGGACGTCGTCGAGGCCCACGGCACCGGCACCACGCTGGGAGACCCGGTAGAGGCCGAGGCGATCATCGCCACGTACGGCAGCGACCGGGCGGGCGCCGGGCCGGTCCTGCTCGGCTCGCTCAAGTCCAACATCGGCCACACCCAGGCCGCCGCCGGGGTCGGCGGCGTCATCAAGATGGTGCAGGCGATGCGGTACGGGCTGGTGCCCCGTACCCTGCACGCCGACCAGCCCTCCCCACGCGTGGACTGGTCGGCGGAGACGGTGTCGCTGGTCACCGAGGCGGTGCCGTGGCCGGCTCGGGACCGGCCCCGCCGCGCCGCGGTGTCCTCCTTCGGCATCAGCGGCACCAACGCCCACGTCATCCTCGAGCAGGCGACCGAGGCCCGGGTGGACGGCGACGGCCAGCCGGTCGATGCTGCCACCGGCCTGTCGGCCGGCCCGCAAGAGCCCGCGCCGGCACCGGTTCCCTGGGTGCTCTCCGCCCGAGACGAGCCAGCTCTCCAGGCGCAGGCCGGCCGGCTGCGGGAGCTGCTCGTCGATCGGCCCGGACTGCGTCCGGCCGACGTGGGGCGGTCACTGGCCACCACCCGCGACCTTTTCGACCGCCGCGCCGTCGTCCTCGGTAGGCGTAGCGCCGACTTCCTGGCCGGGCTGGAGGCGGTCGCACAGGGAACCGAGACCCCGCACGTCGTGCGCGGCGACGCCGGCCGGACCGGCCGTACCGCCCTGCTCTTCACCGGCCAGGGTGCGCAACGTCCGGGCATGGGGCGGGAACTCGCCGAGGCCTTCCCAGCGTTCGCCGCCGCACTGGACGACGTCGTGGCCGCGCTCGACCCGCACCTGGACCGCCCGCTGCGCGACCTGCTGTTCGCAGCCGACGGCTCGCCGGAGGCGGCCCTGCTCAACGAGACCCGCTACACCCAGCCGGCGCTGTTCGCCATCGAGGTGGCGCTGTTCCGTCTGGTCGAGCGGTACGCGCTGACACCGGACCTGGTCGCCGGCCATTCGGTCGGCGAGCTGTCCGCGGTGCATGTGGCCGGTGCGCTCTCCCTGCCCGACGCCGCCGCACTGGTCGCCGCGCGGGGCCGCCTGATGCAGGCGGCACCCGCAGGCGGCGCGATGATCGCGATCCAGGCCACCGAGGCCGAGATCGCCGAGTCCCTGGCCGGGTTCGGCGACCGGGTCGCCATCGCCGCGGTCAACGGCCCCTCGTCGGTGGTCGTCTCCGGCGACGAGGACGCCGCCGAGCAGGTCGCCGCCGGCTGGCGGGACCGGGGACGCCGGACCCGCCGCCTCTCGGTGAGCCATGCCTTCCACTCCTCGCACATGGACCCGGTGCTCCACGAGTTCCGGCAGATCGCCGCCGGGCTGACCGTCCGGCCGCCGACCGTACCCGTGGTGTCGACCCTGACCGGCGCGCCGGTCAACGCCGAGGTCCTGGCCTCCGCCGACCACTGGGTGCGCCAGCTGCGGGGCACCGTACGGTTCCACGACGCCGTCCTCGCGCTTCGCGAGCAGGGCAGCACCGTCCTGGTCGAGCTGGGCCCCGACACGGTCCTCACCGCCATGGCCCGCGAGTCGCTCGGCGACGACCCGGCGACGGTGATCGGCCTGCAGCGGGCCGGCCGGCCGGAGGTCGACACGTTCGTCACCGGGCTGGCGCAGGCTCACGCCGCCGGCGCGGCGGTCGACGTCGCCGCGTTCTTCCCCGACGCCACGGTGGTGGATCTGCCCACCTACCCGTTCCAGCGCGAGCACTACTGGCTGGCGCCGCAGCCCCGCACCGACGCTCGCGGCCTCGGTCTCGATCCCGCCAGCCATCCGCTGCTCAGCACCGCCGTCGAGCTGGCCGACGGTGACGACGTCGTGCTCACCAGCCGGCTGTCCCCGCGCACCCACCCCTGGCTCGCCGACCACACCATCGAGGGCGAGGTGCTGCTCCCGGCGACGGCGATGCTCGAACTCGCGCTCGCCGCCGGCGACCGGGTCGGCCATCCGCGGGTGGAGGATCTGACGCTGGAGACGCCACTGGTCCTGCCGGACGACGCGGCGGTGCGCCTGCAGGTCCGCGTCGGGGCTGCCGACGCGGACGGCGGCCGCCCCTTCGCCCTGCACTCGCGTCCCGACACCGGGGAGCACCCGCAGCCGTGGACCCGGCACGCCTCAGGGGTCCTGACGGCGGTCGCCGACCCGCTCGGGCCGGCGCCGGAGTCCTCGCAGTGGCCACCGCCCGGTGCCGAACCCGTGCCGCTCACCGACGCCTACCCGCGGCTGGCCGCATCGGGCTACGACTACGGCCCCGCGTTCCGTTGCCTCACCGCGGCCTGGCGTCTCGACGGTGACCTGCTGGTGCACGTCCGCCTCCCCGAGGAGCACCACGAGGCCGCCGACCACTTCGGCATCCACCCCGCGTTGCTGGACGCCGTGCTGCACCCGCTGGTCCTCGACCTGATGGAGGGCGGCGGGGACGACGAGATCCGGCTGCCCTTCGCCTGGTCGGCCGCCCAGATGCACGCGGTAGGGGCCACCGAACTGAGGGCCAGGCTCACCCCCGTCGCCACCGACGCGGTCTCACTCACCCTGACCGACGGCACCGGGGCGCCGGTGGCCACCATCGGGTCCCTGTCGCTGCGTCCGGTCCGACGCGGGCGAGCCGTCCACCCGGCTGACGCGCGCAACGACCTGTTCACGGTGGACTGGACGCCGATCACCACCCCGACGGCGGACGAGCTGCGGTGGGTTGAGATCGTCGACGACGATCTCAGCGAGGCCGAGCGAGCCGACGTCGCCCTGCTGCACGCGCACACCGCCGTCGGCAACCTCCCCGAGGGCGCGCACGCCGCCGCCCGGCGGGCGCTGGACCTGGTCCAGCGCTGGCTGGCACAGGAGCGAGCCGGCGCCCGTCTGGTGGTCGCCACCTGTGGTGCCGTGGCCGCCGGTCCCGGCGAGGGAGTGCGCGATCTGGCCCACGCCCCGCTCTGGGGCCTGCTGCGGGCGGTCCAGTCCGAGCATCCCGGCCGGCTGGTACTCGTCGATCTGCCGGACGGCGCCGACGCCGAGCTGCTGCCGGCCGTCGTGGCCAGCGGCGAGGCGCAGGTCGCGGTGCGGAACGGACGCCTGTACGTACCACGGCTGGCTCGCCGGCAGCCGGTGGCGGGCGAGACGGAGACCAGCTTCGACCCCGACGGCACGGTGCTGATCACCGGTGGCACCGGCGGTCTCGGCGCGCTGCTGGCCCGGCACCTGGTGAGCCGGCACGGGGCGCGGCACGTGCTGCTGACCAGCCGGCGCGGGCCGGACAGCCCGAATGTCCGGCCCGTCGTGGCCGACCTCGAGGAGCAGGGGGCCCGGGTCACCGTGGCCGCGGTGGACGCCGCAGACCGGGCAGCCCTGGCCCGATTGATCCAGGACATCCCCGCCGAACATCCGCTGACCGCCGTGGTCCACACCGCCGGGGTGCTCGACGACGCGACCGTGCAGGCGCTCACCCCCGAGCAGCTCGGCACGGTGCTGCGACCGAAGGTGGACGCCGCGTGGCACCTGCACGAGCTGACCCGGGACCTGCCGCTCACCGCATTCGTGCTGTTCTCGTCGGTGTCCGGGATCCTCGGCACGGCCGGTCAGGGAAACTACGCCGCCGCCAACACGTTCCTCGACGCGCTGGCCGCCCACCGCGCCGCCGCGGGGCTGCCGGCCACCTCGCTGGCCTGGGGACTGTGGGACGGCAGCCATGGCATGGGCGCCACCCTGTCCCCGGCCGACCTGGCCCGCTGGGCCCGCGGCGGCGTCGTACCGCTGACCCCCGAGCGCGGCCTCGCCCTGTTCGACGCCGCTCTGGCCGACGCCGCACCGCTGCTGGTGCCCGCGACGTTCGACCTGGCCCGGCTGCGGGCCGACGACGACCCGCCGCCGCCACCGCTGCGCGGACTCGTCCGCCGCCGGCCGCGCCGGACGAGCCAGGCCGGCAGCTCGGGCGAAGGGACGGACTGGGCCCGGCAGGTGGAGGCGCTGTCCGCCGAACAGCGGCACAACAGTGTGCTCGCCCTGGTGCGAACGGTGACGGCGGCGGTGCTCGGTCACGCCTCACCCGCCGGCATCGAGACCGACAAGGCCTTCCGCGAAGCGGGTCTGGACTCGTTGGGGGCCGTGGAGCTGCGCAACCGGCTCAACGCCGCGACCGGCCTGCGACTGCCCGCCACCGCCGTGTTCGACCATCCGTCCCCGACGGCCATGGCCACCTACCTGCTCGCCCAGGTCGGTGGCACCGACGAGGCCCAGCGGCGGCCGGCTCGGCTCACCGTCGCCGCCGATGAGCCGGTCGCGATCGTGGGGATGGCGTGTCGGTTCCCGGGTGGGGTGTCGTCGCCGGAGCAGTTGTGGCGGTTGGTGGCTGATGGTGTGGATGCGGTGGGTGGTTTTCCGACGAATCGGGGGTGGGATCTGGAGGG